>CANJSS010000013.1 GCA_947476955.1 Flavobacteriales bacterium | reverse complement strand
TGTCGTTAAGATCAATCAATCCATCGTTATCATCATCCAATCCATTACTGCACACTTCTTGGGCTGAGGCATTCAATGTTAGGAAAAGAATAATTACTAATTGTTTCATATTGATTTTTTGTGGTCTTCGAGCTTGCCTTTAACGGTTTGCAGCTACTTGTAGTTTTTGCAAGTCCAAGTTACGTATTTGAGCATTAACACGCAAAAATTACAAGTAGGTGCTGTTATAAGAAGATTTACAATCATTTGCTAATCAACTCCTTCAAAAATTTTACTACTTCTGCATCATCATAAAAATATTTTTTGTGAAATTTCGGTTTTGGATAAAATTTTTCATTTCTATTTTCTATAAATGTTTCTGAGTCCTTTTCAATATCAAAATAGTCAAGCCATCGTATTGTTTTTTTTGCACCTGCAATTTGTTCTAAACGTTTTATTATAAACTTTTTTATGCAAGGATATTTATCATCTAATAAACCTGGCTCTTCTCGAGAAATTGTCAAAATCACATGATTAGCATTTTTTTCAATTTCAACACCTAATTCAATGTCTTTCTTTATTGACAATTTCCAACCCCAAACTTTGTTTGAATTTATGGTGATTTTTCCATCTAAATTCTCTTGAAGAATTTTTTTAAAATTTTCGCATTTCATAATCTGGTTTTTAATTTGCTTATAACGGTTGGCAGCTAAGCGAGGTGCGGAAATTAAAAGCACCAAACTGTCTTAACCGATAAATTTCATTAAATGTACTGAACTTAATCGCAAATGCAAAAAATGTTGCGCGTAGCGCACCTTTAAAAAATGCATTTGCAACTTGCACGATCTTCCGCATCTTGCTTAGGTGCTGTTATGCGTTGTTTATTTTTTAATGTATCTAATTGTTTTCGGGTTTGATAAAAGTCCCAATTTGCTTTTTACTTTCTTAAAACCACCAAATTGTCTAACCCTGCTAACAAGTCGACCTGCGCCATGTGAAGTTAAAAACGAGGCAGTTGGCATATAGCCATCAAACCGTTTAATGAATGGCGCTAATTCATTTTGCAAAGTTTCATAAGAATATGCTTTAGCGATAAAAAGGTCGATATAGTTCTCACTTTCATAAAAATTCTCTTTTTTTATTCCGGAGGCTTTACAAAATGCTTTAAGATTCTCGTATATTCTATAAAAGTCACCGTTAAATAAGTCGGGCTCGATACTTAATAGGTTTAAATTTTTACTCTTATAAAAAACTTCCTTTGTTGCTCTTTTGATGTCATAATTTTTTGACTTATTTGTATTGGAATTGCTCAGTCCCCAAATTTCAATGTAGAAGTCTTCCTTGTTTTGAATTAAAAAATCATAACGAAACGTTTTCCCTGATTTATCATCAACAACGCCATTTACTTTATGCGAAATTTTATTTAAGAACAAAAAATTATCGAATAGAATTTCATAAATACTTAATACATAATCACCGTCCAGAGTTATGAACTGATTATGTGTTTTGTATTCATATCCTAACTTATTTGCTAAGTCTTTTAAATTTCCGTGATACTTTAATCCGTGATAAAGGTCTTTGTGTCCAAGTCCAATAAAATCTGTCTTAGAAGGGAAACGTCCAATTGTTTTACAAATGTTTTTAAGAGTGGGTTCGACGTTTTCCCACTTCATCCAATGTCCAGAGGGTTTGATGTTCCGATATTCTGCTTTGGATTGTGAATTAAGCAGTGAAATAAATTTTTTGGCACCTCCAAATTTGTCAATTGCACCTCTTAAGTCGTGTCTATTTAGGGTTTCAAAATCTTTTATAGAGGGGAAATATCCCAAGTGTGTTATTATACTTTTTAATTCAGTAATAATATTTGTTTCATTCCATTTGTTGGAATTGCTTCTAGTTGGTTCAAGTATAATTCCTTTTTCCTTTATAATTTTCTTAAATTCTCTGAAGCCAAAAAATTTATAAATAGCATTTTTTAAATCGTCCCTTCCCTTTGTGGTAATTTCTCTATGACTTGGGAAGTATTTAAAATCGTATTGTTTTATAAACTTAATATATTCTTCAATTGTTTTCTCCTTTGTCCAAAAGTCTGGAGGGTGTCTGTTTATAGATTCATCATATGTTTTAAAACCAAGTCGTGTTGCAACGGTTCCGTATCCACCAAAATTTGGCAAGGCATATTTAACAACAGAAGAAAGTCCCATTGAAGAAAGTTCTGTCGCAGATGGAAAACGATTCAGTTTCTGACAAATTGGTAGTAATGTTAGTTCTAAATTTTTCCAGTCATTCCAATATCCAGGGGGTCGTCTCATAAATTACGCATAACGGTTTCAGGCTAGGCGCCGTTCCGAACTTTCATCCATAAACGCCAACCCGAAGTTTAATTTATTTTAAATATACTAAATCTTTACTTCGAAGCAAGAATCTCGGAATGGAGCTTAAGCCTGTGTTATCTGTCTGCCCTCCATTTCAGCTTATCTAATAAATAATATTTCTTTTACTTTTTTCAAGAGCTAAAAAAGTAACAAAAAGAGCCCTAGCGCTGTGCATAATTCGCTTACCCATTAGTGCCTCATTCAGGAAATTTGAAAAACTCGTCGTGCCTCCTCAAACAGTTCCAAATTTCTTCTGAATTTCAGCACATGGGTCCCAAGCTAATTATACAATGCGACTTGGGGTAATTATCGCGAATGCTTCTTAATGACGAAACTTCTCGTTTAAACGTTTTTTCGTCATTAACAATAAATGCCACTTGATACTACTCTCGATCGCTATTTGATTTTTGCACCACATAGAAGTGTGATTTTTTAGTCTCAACGAAGTTATAAAATTGTGCTAGAATTCAGAAAAGTATCACTTCTTTTCTTCTGTAATACTTTCTACTGCGTTTGTATATTGAAACAACCAATTGTACATTTCATCTGTTCGGAAAACGCGCTCTAAATCGCCGTGGGTTCCACCATTTACAACTGTATAGGTTAAATTCTCTCCGCCATTACACGCCTTTATCGCCTTCACAATTTTCTCCGATTCAGAAATTGGAACAGCGCTATCCCTATTTCCATGTTGTATCCATAATGGCACGGTTGCAAGCTCGCAGCCATCGTTAACATTTCCTCCACCACACAAAGCTACCGCTGCGGTAACAATTTCTGGATACGCACCAGCAAAATGTAAGGTTCCGTAGCCACCTAAACTCATTCCTGCAACATAAACGCGATTTGTATCCGTTGTATACTGCTGTTGAACGTACTCTAGAACTTCCAGTATTTTCTTCGGCTCCCAGGATTTACCTGCTGGAACCTGCGGACCAATTACAATTGCGGGAATAGTTCTTCCATTTTCCATTTCGTGAATAATACCATATTTTTTCACCAAATTCAAATCCGAACCAGAAAGACTTTTTCCATGAAGAAAGATTAAAATCGGAGGATTATTTTGCAGAATACTGTCTGCCGGAAGCGATAACCAAAAATTATAGGCTGCTTTTCCTCTGACGGCTTGCAACTGAGATACCGCTGAAAGACAAATGGAAATCGAAACGAATACTAAAAAAAGACTTTTTTTCATAGGGCAGTAAAGATACTAAGAACTTGGAAAATAGAATGTTAATTTTTTATAATGCATTTGAAATTCTATTTGCATAGCTAAAAAGTAGATTTTGCCTTAGCCAAACCAAACATCTTTGATTAATTCACACCCCGCTTTTTCATTGATTCGGTGAATGATAATCTGTTTACCGTGCAACAATTCATCGCGCATCACGGATGAGTCCATCGTTAGGTACAAAATTTTATTTTTGATGGTAATATTTTTTGTTCGGTTGGAAACTGCTAAACCCATCATTTCTGGCCACGCAGCAAGAATATCCAATTCTTTCATTTTACCATCCAAACGGTAAGCGCGCAATAGCTTTTCGATTACTTCGCTTAAAGGTGTTTCATTAGAATTCCGTTTTCGATCGTCCATCTTAGTTTTTTTTTGCGGAAATTTTGGGTAATTCTTGGATTACGCCATTTTCAACTCGAAAAAGTTTGCTGTCAAAATCTCCAGTTTGGAAGATCGCACGCAGCCTGGGTTCGTCCGTATCCGTTACAAGCACTTGTCCAAAGTAATTATTAGATACAAGTTGCAGCAATTTTTTTACGCGTTCCTGATCCAATTTATCAAAAATATCGTCTAAAAGCAAAACAGGTTGTACATTCAACTGCTTTTTCAACCAATCGTATTGTGCCAAGCGCAGTGCAATAATAAATGATTTCTGCTGACCTTGGGAGCCAAATTTCTTTATTGGGTGGCCTTTTATAGTAAAAATCAAATCGTCTTTGTGTGTTCCAGCATTGGAATAATGCGTAAAAGCATCTTTTCGTTCGTAAGCAAGCAGCAACGCATCAAAAGTAGCGTCATTCAGCTGGGAACGGTATTCCAACTGAACTTCCTCAGCAACCAATCCAATGAAATTATAGCGTTCCTGAAAAATCGGAATGAAATCTTTTAAAAAATCCTGGCGTTTCTGGTGGATTTCGGTTCCAATAGCCGACATTTGCTCATTCCACACGTCAATGGCATCCCGGTCGAATAATCGGTGTTCCTGCATGTTTTTCAACAAGGCATTTCGCTGGTCTAGAATCTTGCCATATTTTTGAATACTTTCTAAATACTGTCGATCAAACTGCGAGATTATGCCATCCATCCATTTTCTGCGCAATTCACTTCCTTCAGAAATTAAATCCCGATCGTACGGTGAAATCATAACAGCCGGAAATTGACCAATGTGATCAGCGAGACGCTCGTATTCTTTTTTATTGCGTTTAAATACTTTTTTTGAACCACTTTTTACAGCGCAATGAATAGCAATTTCCTGTGCATCTTTTTCCCACGTTCCTTGAATCGCAAAAAATTGTTGGTCGAATCGAATATTCTGGCGGTCCAAAACATTCATATAGGATCTGCAGAGACTAAGGTAATGAACGGCATCTAAAATGTTCGTTTTACCAGAACCATTGCTTCCAACAAAACAATTTATATTCGAAGTAAGCGTAATTTCTGCTTCCTCGTAATTTTTAAAATTGATAAGATGGATGGATTTTAAATGCATTGCAACAAATTTAATTCATTTTTCACCAGAAAAAAAGATTTATTCAAATTGTTTGAGTGAAACACGAATTTGAGAACAGTATGCCCAAAATGAACGTAAAAATAGACCCTAAATACCGCTTTCTGGCAACTTTAAGTGTGTGATTTTCATAAAAAAGTTCCAAATTTATTTCTGTAAGAAACTCTTATTCCTAAATTAGGTTTTGTAAATGAAAAAAAAAACTATTTTTGCATGGCTAAAATTGCATAAAATGTTAGAAAATTTCTCAGTACAAGAATTAAAGAAGAAAATTGAATCAAACAAAAAAGCGCGTTTGATCACTTACGCCATTGGTGGTGTCCTTATTTTAGTAATCGGTTTTCTGGTGTATCGTCAGTTTATTTTTAATCCTGCGAACGATAAATCGAAAGATTCTTATTGGTTAGGCTTAAATTATGCAGCGAAAGATTCAACAGATCTTGCGATTGACGAATTAGAACCTGCTGTAAAAAAGTTTGACGGTAAAATTGGTGGCGAAAATGCACAATTTGTTCTAGGCCGACAATACATGGCGAAAGGTGAATTTAAAAAAGCACTAACACAATTGGAAGGTGTAGATTTAGAGGATACGTACCTTTCTGCAATGGCTTTAGGATTGCAAGGAGATTGCCACAGTGAAATGAAAAATTTCGAAAAAGCTGGTGCTAAATACCTTGAAGCTGCGGGATTGAATGAAAATGAAATGACTACGCCAATGTATCTTTTCAAAGCTGGTTTGGTTGCGGAAAAATTAAAAGATTTTGAAAAAGCAGTTGAATGCTTCACTAAAATCAAGGACGATTACACTGCTTATGGATCTCAAAAATCAATTGAAAAATATATTGCCCGAGCAGCAAGTAAAAAAACAACGAAATAAAACGTACTAAAATGGCTACTGCTTTACGCAATTTGTCAGAATACGATAAGGACTTTGTTCCTAATGGTGCCGATTTTAAAGTCGGCATTGTTGTTTCTGAATGGAATGATTCGATTACCATGAATCTGTTGAAAGGAGCAAAAGATGCGCTTCTTGTAAATGGCGTAAACGAAAAAAATATTCTAATTCGATTTGTTCCTGGCGCATTTGAATTACCGCTTGGTGCGCAATTCATGTGCGAATATACAGATGTAGATGGCGTAATTGCAATTGGTGCCGTTATTCAAGGGGAAACCAAGCATTTTGATTTTGTTTGCGCTGCAGCGACACAAGGAATTAAGGACGTAAACCTGGAATTCAATACACCTGTTGCATTTTGCTTGTTAACCGACAACAACATGCAGCAATCTATAGATAGATCTGGCGGAAAGCATGGAAACAAAGGAATAGAATGTGCTATCGCCTGCATGAAGATGATAGCAATGAAAAAAGATTTTATGCAAAACGAAGCGGAATAATACCTTCGATATATCCATACAAATTCAATTCCATAAGTAGTACTAAAATATCCTTAAAATCTCGATTAGAAAACCACTAGACTGAAATCAGCGAAATGCATTTTCAGTAAACTCAAAATCCAACTCGTATGACACTTATAAAATCCATTTCAGGAATCCGCGGAACAATCGGAGGAAAAGTAGACCAAGGTTTAACCCCTGTGGATACCGTAAAATTTGCTGCGGCTTATGGTTCTTGGCTGAAAAATAGAAATACACAACAAAAAATAAAGGTTGTAATTGGCCGCGACGCTCGAATTTCCGGACAAATGATCTCAGATCTTGTTGTTGCAACACTCATTGGGTTAGGAATCGATGTTGTAAATCTTGGACTTTCCACCACTCCAACTGTTGAAATTGCGGTTCCTTTGGAAAGCGCACACGGTGGAATAATTTTAACAGCTAGTCACAATCCAAAACAATGGAACGCTTTAAAATTATTGAACGAGAAAGGGGAATTTATTTCTGGAAAAGATGGCGAAGAAGTTTTGGCGATTGCTGCAAATGAAGGTTTTGACTTTGCAGAAGTCGACGATTTGGGAAAAGTTATTACAGACGATTCCTACATGCACAAGCACATCGATGCAATTTTAGCGTTGCCGTTGGTGGACAAAGCAGCAATTGAAGCAGCAGATTTTTCCGTTGTTGTAGATGCGGTAAATTCATCCGGTGGAATTTTTGTTCCAGCGCTTTTAGAAGCATTGGGCGTTAAAAAAATCACCAAACTTTATTGCGAGCCAACTGGCGAATTTCCGCATAATCCAGAACCACTTCCAGAACATTTGACCGATTTAGCGGATAAAATAAAAGAGGTTGGTGCCGATTTAGGAATTACAGTTGATCCAGATGTGGACCGCCTTGCTTTGGTTTGCGAAGATGGGTCTATGTTTGGCGAAGAATATACGCTTGTTGCAGTTGCTGATTTTGTTTTAACACATACACCAGGTGCAACCGTATCGAATCTTTCGTCTACACGAGCGCTGCGCGATATTACAGAAGAAAGAGGATTGATTTACAGCGCTGCAGCTGTTGGCGAAGTGAACGTTGTTGCAAAAATGAAGGAAACAAATGCTGTAATTGGCGGCGAAGGAAATGGCGGAATTATATATCCTGATTTGCATTATGGCCGCGATTCATTGGTTGGAATTGCGTTGTTTTTAAGCCACTTGGCACATAAGAAAATGACCGTTTCTCAACTAAGAGATAGCTATCCCAAATACACGATTTCAAAAAACAAAATTGAATTAACCCCGGATATTGATGTAGATCAATTACTGATGCACATGACGCTAAATTATGCGCACGTGGAAGTTGACACAACAGATGGTGTTAAAATCTACATTGGAAAAGAATGGGTGCATTTGAGAAAAAGCAATACAGAACCTATCATTCGAATTTATTCTGAAAGTCAAAATGAACAAATGGCAGAAGATTTAGCGAAACGAATTATTTTGGAAATCAAAGCATTGATCTAATTAAAGTGTTTCCCGAGTTGGTAATCTGAAGGAATTGAATTGGATTATTAAAAGAGAAATCTATTTGTTGTATATTTTATGTAGTTGAAATACAGTGGTTTAACAACTTACTCTAATTATTTCAACAAAAAATTGAACCTATCAATAAGATTCTTGTACAGCGAAAAAAAATAGACGTATGAAAAAGATAATTGGAATTGGAGTAGTAATGGCGTGTATGTTTCCGGCTAGAGCACTGGATAAGGAAATTGTAAAATCGACCATTTCAGAAGTAACCGTTTATGCGCAGGGAGCGCAGATTTTTCAAAAGGCAAATTATTCGCTGAAGCCCGGAATTACAGAAATAATCATCGAAGGAATAAGTCCTTTCATCGACGCCAAGAGTTTACAAGTAAAAGCAACTGGAAATTCCATTATTTTAGATTCTAAATACTCCGTTTTTTATCCAAAACAAGTTGAATCGAGCTTGGAAGGTCTCCCGCTAAAAATTCGACGCGACATACAATTATTGGAAGATTCCATAAAATTTATTGGCTACGACATCCAAGATATTCAAGACGATATCGATGTAATGCTGGCTACAAAAACCATTTTATCCAATAATGGCGCTATTCGCGGACAAGGAAAAGTGAACGATTCGATAAATTTACTCAAACAAGCAATGGATTATTACACGCTTAAAATGTCGGAAATCAACAAGAAATTGCAAGTGTTGAACCGAAAAAAAGCGGATAAACAAGATAAAAAAAGAGGAATGGACGACCGCTTATCGCGCTTAAAGAAATACCAAACGAGCAGTGGTCTTCTTCCGCAAGATCAAGGTCCAATTCACCGTATTACGGTTACATTCTCTACGAAAGAAATCGTTACTGGAAAAATAAATATCTCCTATTTAATTGAAAATGCAGGATGGATTCCTTTATACGATTTGCGAAGCGACGGATTAACATCCAAAATAAATTTAACGTATAAAGCCCAAGTCTTTCAGAATTCAGGTTTGGATTGGGAAAATGTAAAATTGAATATTTCTACAAATAATCCGTTCCAAAACAAGACGAAACCAACACTTCATCCTTGGTATGTGGATTATTACGTGTATCGAAACTATGGGAATAACGGAAACATGGCTCCACAATCGATGATGAAAAAAGAATCGGATAAAAGCATTGCGTATTCCAACAGTATTAGCGAGCTAGATGAAGTGGTTAGCCAAACCTCAGCTCAATTTGTAGAGGTTGTGCGCCAACTTACTTCTGCAGAATTTCGTATTGATTTACCATATACCATAAAATCAAATAACGAACAGCACATGGTGTTAATCAAAGTTGCAGATCTTGAAGCAAACTATAAATATTACACTGTTCCAAAATTAGATAATTCCGTTTATTTGATAGCACAACTTTCTAAACTGGATGAGCTTGGATTAGTTCCAGCACAAGCAAATATTTTCTTTGATGGCAGCTATGTCGGCGAAACATACATTGATCCTACTTCTATGGAAGATACCTTGAATTTGAGTCTAGGAAAAGATCCGAACATAATGGTGAAGCGATTATTGGTTAAAAAAGACACCAAAGAGAAAATTGTTGGCGATAAAAAAGAGCGGACACTTTCCTATTCCATTGAAGTGAAAAATATGAAAGCCACGCCAATTGAAATTGTAGTGCAAGATCAAATTCCAATAACACAGAATGCCGAAATCAGCATTGAAACACTGGAGCTTGGAAAGGGAGAATTAGATGCATTAACGGGAATTATGGAATGGAAATTCACACTTAAACCGAAAGAAGGAAAACTCATGAATTTCAGCTATAAAGTAACGCATAAAAAAGAAATGAACGTTAGTCTATAATTAGCACAAATCGCATTGAAAATAGCTATCTGAAAAGATGGCTATTTTTTTTGCCTAGTCTCTAATTTTATGGTGGAAATAATCCTTTTTTCTGTTAAAAAGAGTGTCATTTTAATTAAAAAGGTTTTCTTAATTTTATACCAATCTTATAATTAGGACACGTTCAAACAAAAATTACGAAATTGCGTTATTATAATTAAAACAAAAATGAAAAATTTCGAGATTCCAGATTTCTACCGTTCACCGATAATAAGCAAGGTTAAGGCTAAACGAAAGTTGGAAGATCCACGCAAAAAAGATTTTTCACCGAGCGTGTTGGATTTTGGAACCGTGCGTTTTTTTATCGCTCGCCATTTTGGATTTTGCTATGGTGTAGAAAATGCAATAGAAATTTCCTATAAAGCAATAGCAGAAAATCCTGAAAAAAGAATATTTCTATTGAGTCAGATGATTCATAATCCAGATGTTAACGAGGATTTGATGAGTCATGGAATTCGATTTATCCAAGATACAGATGGAAGTCAACTCATTTCTTGGGAAGAACTCGATTCCGACGATATCGTAATTATTCCCGCTTTCGGCACAACAGTTGAAATAGAGAATATTCTCCGTGAAATTGGTGTGAATGTTTCTAAATACAATACGACGTGTCCATTTGTGGAAAAAGTTTGGAACCGTTCTGAAAGACTAGGAAAAGATGATCATACCGTTATTATTCATGGAAAACGCAACCACGAAGAAACACGTGCCACCTTTTCCCGCAGCCTACAAAATGCTCCTACAATTATTTTAAAAGATATTCAAGAAGCAGAAATTTTAGGCGAATTTATTCTTGGAAAAAGAAAAATTAGTGATTTCCCTGCTGTTTTTGAAGGGAAATATTCCCATAATTTTCAGCCGGAACGGGATTTAATTAAAATTGGAGTGGTGAACCAAACAACTATGCTGGCGCATGAAACGGAAGAAATTTCCGATTATTTGCGTGGAATAATGGTACAGAAATTCGGTGATGAAGCTATCAAAAACCATCTAGCCGATACACGCGATACGCTTTGCTATGCAACCAATGATAACCAAACTGCGACTTTGGGTTTATTGGAAAAAGAAGCAGATCTCGCCATTGTTATTGGAGGATACAACAGCTCCAACACGACACATTTGGTGGAATTACTTGAAAAGAAATTTAAAACGTTTTTTATAACTTCGGCCAATGAAATCCATTCCGAAAAGGAAATCAATTCCTTTGATATTCATGCTGAGAAAATCGTTGGACTTACTGATTTCCTTCCTTCCAATCGACCTATCTCAATTATTCTTACCTCGGGAGCATCTTGTCCAGATTCAATCGTAGATGGCGTAATTCAGCGCATTTTAGATTTGGTAAAACCTAGTTTATCCGCTGAAAAGGCACTTCATAATTTCCTCAGATAGATGCGTATAAAGCAAGAACTACGAGACGAGAAAAGCTTATTTCAGCTTGCTCTATTTTTATTTGCATAACGTAAAAATAAGATGGAACGCTTTATAAATATATTGATCGTTGATGAAAATAAAACAAATCAAAAAGGACTGAAAGAAATTTTATCCGGTGGAGGGAATAATGTTTTACTGGCGAATAGTGTAGAGGAAGCTATAACCATATTACACCAAAAAGAAATAGGAATTTTACTTGTGAATAGTGATAATTCTTCCCAGAAAGCAACAGAATTATTGAAGTTGAAGAATCACCAATCCAAGAATATTTATAAAATTGTTATGACTGCGGATTCAGTCAGTGGATCCAAGATGGTCAAAGGTATAAATGAAGGAGCAGTTGACTTTATAACTATTCCTTTCAATCCAAATTTAATACAAGCAAAAATTGAAGTTTTCAAAGCGCTTTTTTACAAAGACCAACGCATCACTGAATTATTAGAAAATATTTTTCCCGCTGCTGTATTGGAAGACTTAAATGCAAACTCAAAATTTAATCCTAAACGGATTGAAAATGGAATAATACTTTTTACCGATTTTGTTGATTTTTCCTTGAAGGCGCGGGACATTAAACCCCTTCGCTTACTGAAAAAATTAGAATATTATTTCACGAAATTTGATGAAATTGTTGAACGCTACAAACTCGAAAAAATCAAAACAATTGGAGATGCCTATATGGTATTGGGCGGCGTAACGGAAAACCATCAAGAACCTGAAGTAAGAGCCTGTTTGGCGGCAATTGAAATGCGCGATTTCATGCGCAACGAAAAGGAAATTGCTCTGGCACTGAATCGCGATTACTGGGAAGTAAGAATTGGATTGCACATGGGGCCGCTGGTTGCAGGAATCATTGGAACGAGCAAAATAAGTTTTGATGTTTGGGGCGACACTGTAAATATTGCCGCGCGCGCAGAAGCTGTATCGAAACCAGGATACATTACAATCACAAAAAATATTGCGAACGCAGTGCAAGAATACATGCTTTTAGAGCAGCGTGGTTTAGTGAACATTCATAAACGCGGTGGAAGTATTGAAATGTTCTATTTGATAGAATTAAAGTTGGAACATTCCCTTTACGGCGAAGGAAAAATTGCTGGAACAGCGCTTCGATTAAAATGCGGTCTCTCCTCCATTGATTTTTCTAATATGCGAAAAGCCTGCATCAATCTATTAAAATCACTATTACCAGAAGGTATTCTATACCACGATTTGTCGCACACATACAATGTTGAAAAAGCGGCAGTGCGTTTTGCAAAACTGGAAGGAATTGACCAAGAATCTATCCTATTATTGCAAACTGCCGTGCTTTACCACGACGCTGGATTCATTATACAATACAAGGATAATGAAAAGTTTGCTGTACAAATTGCACAAAAAACACTTCCGAAATATGGCTATTCAAATGAACAAATTGAAGTGATTGTAAATATTATTGCTTCGACAGCAGCGAACAATTCTCCAAAAACGTTGTTAGAAAAAATAATGTGTGATGCAGATCACGATTACCTTGGTAGAGCAGATTATTTCACCGTAGTATCCAAATTACGTGCAGAAATGGAAAATTTTGGGGAAATCATGAACGATGAAACATGGATTAATTTCCAGTTACATTACTTGGAGAAAAAACACTTGTTTTTCACAGAAACAGCAAAAAATATTCGCTTACATGGAAAAAAAGCGCGCATTGAAGAACTTAAAACGCAATTATCCACATTTAAATAATGTGGTAATCAACAAAAAATAGTACATGAAAATCTACACAAAAAAAGGCGATACGGGAACAACAGGTTTGATTGGTGGAACCCGCGTGCTAAAAAGTTCGCTGCGCATTGAAGCATACGGAACTATTGATGAATTAAACTCCTACATCGGTTTAATTAGAGACCAAAAGGTTGGAGATAAATATTCTGAACAATTATTGGAAATTCAAGATAGACTTTTTACAATAGGGTCGAGTTTGGCTTCTGATCCCGAGAAATCCAGCATGAAAATTCCCGATTTGCACGCTGCCGATATCGAACTGCTCGAAAAATGGATGGATGAAATGGACGAGCTTCTGCCTGAAATGAAAAGTTTTGTGCTTCCAGGAGGTCATACAACCGTCTCTTTTTGTCACATTGCACGCTGCGTTTGCAGAAGGGCAGAACGAATTATTATTGACCTTCATCAGCATGAATTTGTAGCAGATCTCGTAATTATGTATACAAATCGCTTAAGTGACTATTTGTTTGTTTTGAGTAGAAAAATCACGCTTGATCTAGGCGCACCGGAACATCCGTGGAAACCTAGAATGTAAAAAATTGAATTTTGTTGATAAATCACTGCATTCTTTTGTAACTTGAATTTGGAATGTTTGAAAATAAATTTACTTTTGCGAAAATAATTAATTTAAAAAAGGAGGAAAAATGTATTGGACATTAGAATTGGCATCCTATCTGGAAGACGCACCGTGGCCTGCGGCAAAAGACGAATTAATCGATTTTGCGATTAGAACAGGAGCCCCTCTTGAAGTAGTTGAGAATTTACAAGATCTTGAAGACGAAGGAGATGTTTACGAGAGTATTGAAGAAATATGGCCAGATTATCCTTCGCGAGAAGATTTTCTCTTCAACGAGGACGAATATTAAAATAATTCCACAGCAATGTGGGATTTTTTTTTGACCTAAAATCCGTACCTTACCTCCATGAATTTTTTGGGACACCTATACTTCTCGGATAATAATTTGGAATTAATGTATGCCAATCTGTTCGGCGACTTTGTGAAAGGGAAAGATTTGAGTGCTTTTTCCCCAGTTGTTCAATCCGGAATTATTTTGCACCGCTCCATCGACTTCTACATCGACCAGCATACGGAAGTGCGAAAACTCATGCATATTCTTTATCCTGCCCTACCGAAAGTTACTGGAATTGCCATTGATTTGTATTTTGACCATTGCCTTGCGAAAAACTGGATAACTTACAGCACAAAACCCTACGAAGATTTTCTAGAAGAATTCTATGCATACCAGCCTAAAAAATGGGAAGAATATTCAGCAGAATTTCATCTATTTATAGATACAATGCGAAATAAGCGATGGATGAATCACTACCCTACTTTTTATGGCTTACAAAAAGCCTGCGAAGGGGTGTCTCAACGCATTTCATTTGATACTAATTTAAAGGATGCACCAGCTATATTTCTGGAAAACAAAGCATTAATTCAACGCAATTTTCAGGAATACATGGAACTCGCAATTCCATATTTTAAACAAAAAAATAGCACGCTGCAATTTTGAAAAATGCTAAAAATAGTAGCAAATGTGACGCAAATACATATTTTATTGTATTTTGCACACCAATTGTACTGGTAAATGAACTTAAAAATGAGGTTTTTTATTCCTACACTACTCAGTTTTATTTCGCTCCTGATTCTCTCGAATTGTAGTGAAGAAGCCGAATCACAGGTCGAAAAATTTGAACACCCTTCCATATCAATCGATCTGGCAGAAATTCTGAAACGCGGAAAATTAACTGTGCTTGCAGAAAATAGTTCCACTTCCTTTTTTATTTATCGCGGAAAAAAAATGGGCTTTGAATACGAAATCCTAAAGGAATTTGCGAACGAACTTGGCGTGGAACTCGAAATAAAAATTGTAAATAATCTCGATGATCTTACTGAAATGCTCAATAATGGTGATGGAGATCTCATTGCATGCAACTACACTGTCACAAGAGAAAGGAGTAAATTAATCGATTTTTCTGTTCCGATTTTACGCACACCACAAGTTCTAATTCAACGAAAACCAGAAGGTTGGGAGGAAATGGAAAAAGTGAAAATAGAAAAAGAACTGCTTCGTGATCCAGCTCAACTTATGCATAAAAAAGTGCACGTCTGGAAAAACTCTAGCTATTACAGACGTCTGATGCACTTACAAGAAGAAATTGGTGATACGATTTTTATTGTAGAAGAAGACGGCAATATTGGGGGCGAAGAGCTGATTGAAATGGTTTCTGAGGGATTAATTGATTATACCGTTACAGAAGCTAATATTGCAAAAATAAACCAACGATTTTTTGAAAACTTAGATATATCAACTGAAATTTCGGTTCGACAAAAAATTGCTTTCGGGATGCGAAAATCAAGCCCATTGCTGAATGAACGGTTGGATAAATGGCTTACAAATTTCAAGGTTAAAAGAACATTCAAATACTTGAAAAGTAAGTATTTTGACTGGAAAAAATCACCCGTTAAAACAGCAGATTATTTGGCAATTTTAAAGGGTGGACAACTTTCTAAATTCGATGTTATTTTCAAGAAAGCAGCTGCTGTGTATGGCGGATTAGACTGGCAATTTATTGCTTCTGTAGCGTACCAAGAATCCAAATTCAATCCAAATGTTGTTGGCTTTGGTGGAGCATATGGTATGATGCAATTTATGCCTAATACAGGACCTAAATATGGGGTTTATCCGAATTCTACGCCGGAAGTACAAATTTATGGTGCCATGAAAAAAATGAATTCCGATTTCAATAACTGGAACAATATTCCCGATAAGGAACAACGCGCAAAATTCACTTTGGCAACTTATAATGCTGGCAAAGGACATATTGAAGATGCGCAGCGACTCGCAAAAAAATATGGTCTGAATCCATTTGTTTGGGATGAAAACGTAGAAAAAATGCTTTTAAATCTTTCAAAAAGTGAATTTTACCGAGACGAAGTTGTTCGAAACGGCGCAATGCGCGGTGCACATACGTATAAATATGTTAGAACAATCTATGCACGCTACTTGGAATGGAAGTCCGTTTACAAATGATTTGACTAGATTTGTAAGAAAATTATCAAACGATTAATTGTCATAGAAGGCCCGACGGCAAGTGGAAAAACCGATTTAAGTGTTGTTTTGGCAAAGCATTTTTCAACCGTCATACTTTCAGCCGACTCCCGCCAATTTTATACCGAATTAGAAATCGGAACAGCAAAGCCAACTGAAACAGATCAAGCCGGAGTAAAACATTATTTCATTGATTCGCATTCCATAACGGAGGAAATTACAGCTGCCAACTATGAGAAACAAGCCCTAGAAGTTCTTGAGAATGAGTTTAAATTCCACGATAACATTATTTTAGTTGGTGGATCTGGAATGTTTATCGACGCACTCTGCTTTGGTCTAGATGCAATTCCAGCTTCTAAAACGCTTCGAGATGAACTTACCATTCAAGTAAATAAATTTGGATTGCGTTCCCTTTTACCAGAATTAGAAGAAAAAGATCCTGATTATTTTTCTCAAGTAGATAAAAAAAACGCTATGCGCGTAATTCGAGCAATAGAAGTAATTCGGCTTACCGGAAAATCGTACAGTTCACTGCGCAAAGCAATCCCAAAAGAAAGAGCATTTTCCATTAAGCGATTTGTAATAGACCATCCAAGAGAAAAACTCTATGAACGCATCAACTTGCGCGTGGATCAAATGCTGGAAAATGGTTTGCTAGAAGAAGTTAAAAAATTAGAAAAATTCAAAGATCTTTCCGCACTAAGAACGGTTGGCTACAGCGAATTATTTGTTTTTTTGGAAGGGAAGTCTACTTATCCCGATGCTGTAGAATTGATTAAACAAAATTCTCGGCGCTATGCAAAACGTCAATTAACCTGGTTCAGAAAACATACGGATGCAGTTTGGATTCCGCAGGATACAAAAGAGCTAATGTCCGCTCGAATACTTGAAGAATTATCCTTTTAGTTATTTTGCTGAAAAAGTAGCGTGCAATTTGAATCTTTTGGAACGATTCTTGAAAACACGAAACACGATCCGTCGAAAAGCCGGTGAGAAGTAAGAAAAAAACGTAAAATTGTATCTATGAAAATTATTCTAGACCACATTATGCCAATTCCTTTGGCAGCTGTGCAACACAATTCAGAAAGTATCTGGGGAAGTTTCGTAGAAATTAAACCAGGAGAAAAAATCCTTTTGAATGCTTCCAGCGGAAAAGGAAAATCGACTTTCACGCTAACAACTGTTGGACTCCGAAACGATTACACAGGAGAAATTAGATACAATGAAAAATCAATTCGAGAATTCACACCTAACGATTGGGCAATGATTCGTAGAGAAAAAATTACCGTTGTATTTCAAGATCTTCAGCTATTTCCAAATCTTACCGTTGGTGAAAACCTCCTATTAAAAAATAATTTACTTCCGGTATACTCGGAAGTTGAAATTCGGAAACTACTGGAACGATTAGATATCGATTCGAAATGGGATCAGCAGTGCTCACTTTTGTCTATGGGTCAGCAGCAGCGCGTTGCAATAATCCGCGCCATGTGTCAGCCATTTGAATTGGCAATTCTAGACGAGCCATTTTCTCATTTGGATACAGAAAATGCAAAACTTGCTCTTGCCTTAATTCAGGATCGTTGCAACGAACAAGGAGCCGGTTTTGTGCTCACTACACTTGGAGAAACCTATAATTTCACTTTTGACAAAGAATTAAAACTGTAAAGCCATGTTAAACAAGCTCTTATTTAAGAATCAAGATAAAAAGCAATTGGTAATTGCAATTATCGGCGCATTTATGGGAATTACATTTTTGATTACTTCTATCCACTACTTGATTAAATTAAACGAGTTTGGAAAAGGATCTGATATTTTAGGTCCTAACACGGTAATTGTGCAGAAAAAGGTTTCCAATTCCAGTTCTCTCCATCTTACAAAAACAGATTTCACAGAAAGTGAAATAGAAAAAATCAAACGTGAAGCCTTTATAAAAGATGTGAAACCTGTTATCAGTAACAATTTTGATATTTCATTTGAAACGGCAGATCCAATGGTTCCGAGATTCCGAACCGATGTTTTTATCCAAACCGTTGATTCAAAATTTCTGGATGTCACCCCAACCAATTGGAAATGGAAAGAAGGCGATGATTTTGTACCAATCATTTTACCGAGAGAATTTTTAGTTATGCTAAATACATTTATGAGTGCGAGCAATATTCCTCAGATTTCAGATGATTTAGCGAAAGATATTCAGTTTAAATTCGCCTTGAAAGACACCGTGAAAAAGGAATACGTAAATGCGCGTATTATTGGATTTACAAACGAAGTTTCTTCGATATTGGTTCCTGAGAGTTTCATGGAATATGGAAATAAAAAATTCACCACTGGAGCAGAAATGAAAATCACCCAACTCATGATCTCTGGAAAAGAAAGTGAATTTGGTTTGGTAGAAGAACTGCTAAAAGCAAAAGGCCTCGAATCCAAAAATGCGCAAATGGTCGTTGGAAGATTAAAAAGTGTAATTGGAACCTTGTTTCTAGTGGTTCTCGGAATTTCCGTTATTGCAGTTTTCGTATCTGGTTTGGTGTTTATTCAATACATGCAACTGCTCATGTCGCATAATGCATACGAAGTGCGTACTCTGCTTCGAATTGGTTTTGATCCAAAAGTGGTTAGCAACAGTTTCTTTTACTATTTCGTGAAAATTTTTGGAATTGTAGGCTTTTTAGGACTTAGTATTTTCTTTATTTTCAAGTATTTTCTAGATAAAATGTTCGAAACTGGCGGACTTTTCCTGGATAAACAACCCTCTTTAACGGCGCTTTTCGCCTTAATTTTCACGTACGTATTATTTAGTTTCTCCAGTTATATTACTGCTAAAAAAGGCATTTACAAGCAACTATGAAAATTTTAAAAATTTCAAAGGTTAAAGAAATGTTAATTCAATAGACTTTTATACTTTTGAAGCGTCTTTGCAATAACTTCAAAAGAAATTAACAAATTAAGAATAGACAAATATCTAATTTATGAAAATAGTAATCATTTTAGCCTTTGCTTTGATCAGCAGCATAAGTTTCGGTCAAAAGTTGAAATTTAAAATAAATGGGTACAAAGATACCACTATACATTTGGTAAAATATTTTGGGAAAAACCTATTTTATGCAGATACTGCAGAAATAAAGAATGGTTTTGTTGAATTTGACGGAGCTAAGCAACAACCTGGAATTTTTGCGGTATTCTTTCCCGATCAAAAATATTTTGAATTCATCTACAATAAAGAAGAAGTGCAGATGGAAACCATATACCCTGATTTTGTTGGAACGATAAAAGTTAAAAAATCAGAGGAAAATAGAGTTTTCATGGAGTATATTCAATTCATTGGTCCTAAAAAGATTGCAGCAAACAAATTATCCGAAGAGCGTTCAAAAATAGCGTCAACAGATGCTCAGTTCATAGAATTAGGTAATCAAATTGAGGCAATTAACAAGGAAGTAATTGCCTATCAAAATAATCTAGTAGAAGTCAATAAAAACCTATTGGTGTCAAAAATTGTTAAAATGTCAATGGATATTTTTATTCCGGAGGCACCGAAAAACGACAAAGGAATTATCACAGATTCCAATTTCCGTTTCAATTATTTCCGAGCTCATTTTTGGGATAATATTGACTTGTCGGATGATAGATTAGTAAATACGCCAGTATTTCATTCCAAACTAGAATTTTATTTTGGTAAAACCATGCTTATTCAGCACTGGGATTCTATCTTATCCCAGGCTTACTCGTTTTGTGACCGTTTGAATCCAACTTCCAAGACTTTTGAATACAGCGTTTCTTGGATTACATCCAATTTTGGGAAAAGCAAGATTATGGGAATGGACAAGGTGTACACTATGATGGCAGATCGCTATTATTGCAGTAAAAATGCAGCAGGGAAATCACCAGCATTTTGGATGAAGGAAGATAAATTAGCAGATTTATGTGAAAAAATTCCAGTTCAAAAAACGTTGGTCATTGGTGCAAAACCGCCAAATTTGATTTTACGTGATAGTTCCGATGTTAAATGGCAAGACTTCTATAGTTTGACATCTGAATACACTATTCTATATTTCTGGGATCCAGAATGTGGCCATTGTAAAAAAACAACGCCAAAATTAGAACGTTTGTATAAAGAGAAATTTAAAGCGCGTAATATTGAAATTTTCTCTGTTGGAAAAGCGGTTGGGGAAGATTTTGGAAAATGGAAAAAATTCATTCGGGATAATAATTTAACCTATATTAATGTCGCAGTAACAGATCCATTATTTAAGGCAGCAATGGAAGATGCGCGACAGTTTGTACCAAAATACACAACCATTGAATCCCTGAATTACCAGACAACGTATGATATTTTCTCCACACCACGCGTTTTTGTATTGGATAAAGACAAGAAAATCATAGCGAAAAGTATATCTATCTCACAATTGGAAGATTTAATGGACAGACTACAAGGAAAGCAAGATTCACCAAAAATATTCCCTCCAGATCCCGAGGAAGATGAGCAAATGCATTAATTAACTATTTATCATATAAATTTAAGGCTTCAGAAATGGAGCCTTTTTTTGTTCATAATTGTTTAATAAGTTATTATTATTTGAACGGAATGGTTTTGTATTTTTGCATCGTAAATAGATGAATTATGAAAAAAATATTACTCATTTGTGCAGTTCCATTATTGGGATTTTCCCAAGTCTCAATAACAGGATCCGGAACGTTCACCCAAAACTTTAATTCGCTTGTTAGCGCCGGGACAACCAATCCATGGATTGATAATAGTACCATTCCAAATTGTTATTCTCAAAGGACCGGGACCGGGACGAATTATGCCGCGGACGCTGGCACAAGTACTGGAGGTAATTTATATAGTTACGGATCAACTGCTGCAGCGGAAAGAGCACTTGGCGCAATCGGCTCAGCGAATGCTGCAGCGGGAAGTTTTTCACATGGTATTCAATTCCAGAATAATTCAAGTGGCATAGTTAATGGTTTCTCAGCATCCTATACACTTGAACAATGGAGAAAAGGTGGCGGCACAACTGGGCAATCTGTAACCGTTTGGTATAAGATTAGTAACACACAAATAACTGCTTTAAACCCAAATGCAAACGTAACTTGGACACAAGTAACTGCTTTGACTTCTACTAGTCCTATTAATACTGCAACTGCTGCTGCACTTGACGGGAACTTACCCGCAAATCAATCCTTATTAACCAATATTGCTATTCCAGATATTACGTTGAACCAAGGGCAATATTTAGTAATAAAATGGGATGATCCCGATCATTCTGGAACAGATCATGGTTTAGCAATAGACGATATTTCCATTAGTTGGGTGCTAAGTTGTAATACATTTGCTAGTATTTCTCCCATTGCATGCGGAAGTTACACCTTACCTAGTGGAAGCCCTACAATTACTGCATCTGGTACTTATTTTGATACAATTCCAAATGCTGCTTTGTGTGATAGTATAATTGCTATTAATTTAACAATTACCAACGGATCTATAACATATTATGCAGATACAGATAATGATGGTTTTGGGAATTTAAATAATACCACTCTAGGTTGTGTTTTACCTGCAGGTTATGTTACAAACAGTAACGATTGTAATGATAATGATAACACAATTGGTCTTGCAATAAATACTTATTATGCCGATGTGGATGGGGATAGTTATGGCTCGCCCACTGCAACTATTATTGCATGTTCTGCGCCTATTGGTTATGTAACAAATAATACAGATTGTAATGATTCCGATAATACAATTTATCCGGGTGCTTTGGATATTTTCGATAATGGAATTGATGAAGATTGTTCAGGTTCTGATGCATCTGCAGCAGGATCAGTTGTTGCATTGTATGAATTTACTTCGCCAAATGTTTGCCCAGTTACTGCAGATACCGTTACAACGCAGCCGGCAAATGCAACTTTTACGAATTACACTAGCACAGGTACAACCTGTTCACCTACAAATAATGTTTTTAGTAATAGTGGTTGGAATATGGGTGCAACAATTGACCTGACGGAATATAATGAATTTGGTGTAAGTACCACTGGTTGCAACACAATTGATATCAATAAAATAATTTTTACACATAAAAACAGTACCTCTGGAGGAACCCCAACTTGGACTTTACGATCTAGTTTGGACAACTTTACTGCAGATCTTGGGTCTGGCCAGTCCAGTACCTTTGAAAATATCGATACCATTATTCTTCCTGCCGAATTTGACGCTGTAAATTTGGTTTCATTTAGATTCTACATTACAAATATTGGAGGAGCAGGGTCTACTTGGAGAAACGATAACGTTACAGTTATTGCAAATTTTGGAACAGCAACACCTCAAACATTCTTTGCAGATGCAGATAGTGATAATTTTGGTGATGCAACATCTACAATTAGTGCTTGCCAGATTCCATTTGGTTATGTTACAGATAATACGGATTGTAATGACGCAGATGCTTCTATTAATCCCTTGACAGTTTGGTTTGAAGATGCTGATAACGATCAGCATGGAAATAACAGTGTTTCTATAATTGCTTGCCTTCAACCGAATGGTTATGTTCTTTCTTCGGATGATTGTGATGATAATTCCCCAACTAGCTATCCTGGCGCTACTGAATTGTGCGATGGTATTGATAACGATTGTGCAAATGGTATTGACGATGGTTTAATCTTTACAAACTATTTCTTAGACTTGGATAATGATACATTTGGAGCAGGAACTGCAGTTTCAGCTTGTTCTTCCCCAGGAGCCAACTATGTTTCGCAAGAAGGCGATTGTGATGATTCAAATAATTCTATTTATCCTGGTGCCATTGAAATTATAGACAATGGAATTGATGAAAATTGCGACCAAATAGATAATTATTGGGGAATTGAAAATCTCACTCCATTTACATTTGTAGTTTCTCCTAACCCAACCAATGGATCAATTAAAGTTGAATTATCTACATTGAAAATGGGAAATATTGAATGTATAGATCTTTGTGGAAAAGTACTGAGTACATTAAATTTAAATAAACTAATTACATTAATGGATTTATCCAATTTATCCAACGGGAATTACATACTGAAAATCACAACAGATTTAGGGGTTAGCCAACAAAGAATTGCGATTCAAAAATAATAGCAAAATCTAATCTTATGAGAAAGGCTATCCATTGGGTAGCCTTTTTTTTGTGTGCAATGCTATTTCCGGATTGAAAATCTTATGCATTTATTTATTTTCTAAAAATGAAATCAAAATAAAGAAGATAATACCTGTAACTTTTTTTTAATTTCTCTGTCTATTGTGTAACTTCGCTTTGCTTACAGAATTTTTTTAAGAAATCGCTATGAAACATTTTTCTTTATTCGCCCTAATGGCAGTCTTATCCATCCATACGTTTGCCCAAAATTACTGGCAACAAGAAGTGAATTACACCATTGCTGTAAAATTAAACGATGAAAACCATACACTGAGCGCTTTCGAAGAATTTGAATACAGTAACAATTCCCCAAATTCGTTAGATAGTATTTGTATTCATTTGTGGCCAAATGCGTATAGAAATGGAAAAACTGCCTTGGGAAAACAGCAGTATTCATCGGGTAAAATGGACCTTACCTTTGGAGAAGAAGAGAATAAAGGCGGAATTGATTCCCTAGATTTTAAAGTAAACGGAAAAACCGTAACTTGGAAATACGATAAGAAACACATCGATATTTGTGTCATTTATTTGTCTGTACCACTTAAATCGGGAGAACGAATTTCCATTTCAACGCCGTTTAAGGTGAAAATTCCTTCGGGAGAAATTTCCCGTTTGGGACATATTGATCAATCCTATCAAATTACCCAGTGGTATCCAAAACCAGCGGTTTACGATAAAAATGGCTGGCATCCAATTCCATATTTAAACCAAGGAGAATTTTATTCCGAATTCGGTTCCTTCGATGTTACGATTACCCTACCCGAAAATTATGTTGTAGGCGCAACAGGTGATTTACAAACCGCAACTGAAATAAATTTTCTTACTGCATTGGCAGAAAAAACGAGCAAAGAAATTCCGACCATGCTTACCAAAACAAAAAAAGAAACTACTGTCTTCCCTCCATCCTCTTCTGTCTACAAAACGATTCGCTATACGCAAGAAAAAGTGCATGATTTTGCTTGGTTCGCCGACAAGCGTTATGCTGTATTAAAAGGAGAAGTTACCTTGCCGGTTTCCAAACGAAAAGTTACGTCTTGGGCATTATTTGTTCCTCAAAACGCCGCCAATTGGCAACATGCAATAGAATATATAAACGATGGTACATATTACTATTCGTTGTGGAACGGCGATTACCCATACAATAATGTTACTGCAGTTGACGGTACAATCAGCGCTGGTGGCGGAATGGAATATCCTACGATTACCGTAATTGGGAATAGTAGCAGCAAAGAAGAATTGGAAGTTGTAATTGTGCACGAAGTTGGGCACAACTGGTTTTATGGCATTTTAGGTTCAAACGAACGAACGCATGGCTGGATGGACGAAGGAATGAATACCTTGAACGAAGTGCGTTACGTGCAGACAAAATACCCGAATAATACTAGAATGTCGGATATGGTTTTGAATGGCAGGTTTCATTTTGACGATTTAGACCACCACGATTTGAATGATATTTCATTCCGAATGACCGCAATTTTAGGCGCTGACCAACCGATTGAAACGCCTTCAGAAGTGTTTACTTCCACGAATTACGGTACTGTAATGTATATGAAAACCGGCTTGGTTTTTACCTATTTAAAAGATTATCTAGGCGATGAATTATTCGATAAAAGCATGCAAGCATATTTCGAGGAATGGAAATTCAAACACCCACAGCCAGAAGATATGCGCGCAACATTGGAGCGTGTTTCCGGTAAGGATCTTTCTTGGTTATTTACCGATTTGATTCAAACTACCAAGTATATCGACTATAAAATTGCACGGGTTAAAACAGATGCATCTGGAACAAGCGTAACCGTTAAAAATGTTGGACAAGTGGCGGGTCCGATTGAGATTAACGCACTAAAAGATTCCGTTATTGTGGAAACGGTTTGGGTGGAACCTGGAACACAAAAAACCCGTGTTCAGTTAAAATCTGCCTCGGTGGATGAAGTTCGCATAGACGTTTCAAAGGAAATTCCAGAATTGTACCGCAACAATAATTCCTGGAAATCCACTGGATTATTCAAAAAAGTAGAACCGTTGAAACTTGAGTTTTTAATTGGCGACAATGAAGCGAATAAGTCCAACATTTTCTGGACGCCAATAATTGCTGGAAATGTGTATGATAAATTTATGGTTGGCGCTGCAATTCACAATATGGGTGTTCCGTTCAATAAATTTCAGTACTTGGTTGCCCCAATGTATTCCTTCGGACGACAAATGGTTTCCGGAATCGGAGAATTTTCCTACACTTTTTCACCACAAAACATACTTAAAGTATCGAAATTTGGCTTATCGGTGAAATCATTCAAAGTAGATTCCAGTTCCACCATTCGCAAAAATGAAGGAGCATATCTCGCAATTTCTCCATACTGGCAAGCTAAGTTCAAGAACGAGCGCAACTCCCCTATTTCCCATAATTTCCTTGCACAGGGAATTCTGCGTTACACCAATTATGGCGGTTTAAAATCGGATTATGTTGGCGGTTTTGCCCGATATACCGCTGATTACAAAAAACCGGATCATGTTGTGAATTTAAAAATTCGAACCGATGTTATTAGCGGGAAAGCAATTGAAATGGGCCGCGTTACCATAGAATCCACGTACCGATTCAGATATATCAAAAACAGTATGAAACGTTGGATAGAGCTGCGCGCATTTATTGGTAATAATTACTATTTCAAAGCAAAAGACAATGCAAATACATACGCCTATTCGATGTCGTTGAGTGGAAATGATGGTACACAAGATTTATTTTTCGAGAACTACTATTTTGGTCGCGGAACGGTTGACGGACTTTGGTCGCAGCAGCGGGATGAAAATATGGGAGGATTCAAAAGTACCAGTTATTACGGAACAACCAGTAAATGGATGGGCGCTGGAAATCTATATGTGCAACTTCCGATTCCAAAGTTGAGCATTTTTGGTGTTTTTGCAGATTTCGGAACATTTTACAATGGAACGAGCATAAATTCAGCAATTAATACCGGTGCTGCCATTCGAATTAGTTCTGTTTTCGGAATGTATTTCCCTATTTGGATGAGCAAAGAATTGGATGCTTCCTTTGGAAATTCAAAGTATGGCGAAAAAATTCGTCTGACGTTAAAATTGAATGTGGTAAATAAAGGTTTGAAGCTAGGTATTGGTGAATAGCGAATTTATTTTGCCGTAAAATTTTCACGAAATAGGTGTGCTTTTTTTGTGCATTTTGACTTTTCGGAGCATGTTTAAAATTGTTTTATTTTTTTTGCAATTGGCAATAAATTTTCCTAAATTTAAATGGCAGAAATTGGAAAGAAGTTGAAAATATCTTTATTCTAATATAGATAAAAACAACTTTTCAGTCAAGCGAATATGGAAAAGTGGTAATTTCCGATTAGTAGAAACAATTCTAAAAAAAAGCGAGATGAACATTCAATTCAACACAGACAAAAACATTGCAGGAAATGAGCGACTTGCAAAGCTTTACAGCACTACCATTTCGGATGCATTCACACGGTTCAATTCTTACATAACGAGTATTGAAGTGCATTTGTCGGATGAAAATGGCGGCAAAACAGGTCCGAAAGATAAAAAATGTGTACTGGAAGTTCGTGTGAAAAATTTAAACCCAATTGCTGTTACTGAGCGAGAAGATTCTATGGATCAAGCGGTAAAAGGAGCAATTATAAAGGCAAAAGCATCATTGGATTCTGCACTTGGAAAATTAAATGAACATTAAGAAAAATACAGAAGTTGGCGGAATCTAATCGGCAAACATATTATTGGTTTGCATTGTTTGCATTTTGCTTTGTTGCATACCAACAAATACAGGATAACATTAGGCCGAATTATGGCAATGGCAACCACCTAATTATATACGTATTAGGAGTTGCACCGAATTTTTTCCCAGCTGTTGGGATTCCTGCTTTGTTGGTCATCCTGCTGCCAGTTTTTAGCAAAAAAAGAAATTATAATAAATGGTTTAGTGAAAAAAGACACTTTTTAGCAAACTTTATTTCACTAATCGGTTTATTATCATGGGAATTGATTCAAATAACGACAAAAGGAGGTAGATTTGACTGGAATGATATGCTTTGGACAATTATTGGTGCGTTTATTTTTCAATTAATTTGGACGATAACACCGAGGAAATTTAAATAATTTTGGAAAGTAGCTGAAATCTAAATTGTCGATAGCAAGTAGTTTCTTCGCTTAGTGGCGAAGCGGAGAAAAAAATAGCGCTTTGTGAAATTCATAAACTTTTAAACGAAATTTTATATAAACCAAATGATACAAATTTTAACAGCAATTTTTTATTTTTCAACCCTACCTTGCGGACTAGAAACAAACAAACAAAAGAATATAGACACTATTAGCGAATGGAAAGCGCTTATTGAGTCTAACTATTCTATTGAATATCCTTCCACTTGGGAACTGAATAAAAGTGGACAAATGGGTACACGTTTTATCCTCTTTTCGCCATTAGATTCTGAAAAGGATACATTTAAGGAAAATGTTAATCTAATAGTTCAAGATTTAGGAAATGAAAATATTGATCTTAATACATACACTGAAATTTCGGAAGAACAAATCAAGTCTATGGTTACAAATGCTGATTTAATTGAAAGCAAAAGATTTAAAAATAGCAAGTATGAATTTCATAAAATTAGTTATACTGGAGACCAAGGAATTTTTCAATTGAAATTTGAACAATACTATTGGGTAATTGATTCTAAAGCATACGTTCTGACTTTCACATGCGAAAAAGAGAAATTTGCTGCCTATTCAGAAACAGCTAAAAAAATATTGAATTCATTTAATATTAAATAATAAACTAGCGCGCTATTCGTTTGGTTTTAAATAGTATTAACT
The DNA here is from genome assembly GCA_947476955.1 of Flavobacteriales bacterium. Lineage (GTDB taxonomy): Bacteria > Bacteroidota > Bacteroidia > Flavobacteriales_D > Crocinitomicaceae > M0103. The sequence continues at coordinate 7,700 of CANJSS010000013.1, read as the reverse complement.
ATATTTAGAAATAGGTTGTTTGAGAGAAATCCATCCAAAATTAGATAAAATGAAAAATGCAATTCTTTTAATTACACTGCTATTCACGTTTAGCATTGCGTATACACAAACTATTCAATCCAGCAACTATGGAACGACTGGATACATAAAACCCGACGGGACGATTCAGAATAGCAGCTATGCAACTGTTGGACATATCAAAAGTGATGGAACGATTCAGAATAGCAGCTATGCAACAATTGGACACATAAAAAGTGATGGGACGATTCAAAACAGCAGTTATGCAACTGTTGGCCATGTGAAAAGTGATGGAACGGTTCAAAACAGCAGCTATGCAACAATTGGGCACATAAAAAGCGACGGAACGGTTCAAAATAGTAGCTATGCAACAATTGGATATGCAAAAGGAATTAATAAAGAATGGGCAGCTGTAGCATTTTTCTTTTTTAAATTTAATTAAGTTCCGTTAAATTCAAGTAAGTATCGGAAGAGGCTTATTGAAATTTTGAACAAAAAAAATGAAGGCAAATTTGCAAAAACTAGTTACCTGTTACTTTTTGCACAAAAAGAATTTCAAACAGAAAACTCCTGCCCCCAGCTGTGTAAAGAAATTATACTAGGTAATAATTTTTGACCTTTGGCTGTTAGCGTGTATTCGACCGTTGGCGGAACAGTTGCAAAAACTTCTCTTGTCAGGATTCCATTTGATTCCATATTTTTCAATTCCTTGACCAACATTCTGGTGTTGATTCCATCGATACTTCTTTCGATTTCTTTAAAACGCATTTTACCTTTAGACAAAATATAAATGATTGGCATTGCCCATTTTCCGCCTATTATATCTAAAACCTCTTTTAATGAACAGGAATTTTCAGAAATGATTGTTTTTTTTTCAGACATTGAACATTGATTTTATTAATTGCTTTACATTAGGTTACTACTATACAAATGTGTAACTACTTTCAAAAGTAAAGTATTGAATATATATTTACAACTTAAATTAAAAAAAAATACAAAATGAAACTTTTAGAAACAGTAAAATTAGGAAATAAGACACTTAAAAACAGTATGGCAATGGCACCAATGACGCGATCTCGTGCTGGTCTAAATGGAGTGGTGGGAGAATCTACCATTTTGTATTACACGCAGCGCGCAAGTGCAGGTTTAATCATTTCCGAAGCAATAAATATATCTGAACAAGCGATTGGGAGTCCTTTTACGCCAGGAATTTATACAACAGAGCAATTAGAAGCTTGGACAAAAGTAACGCAAGCAGTCCATGAAAAAGGCGGTGTAATTTACGCACAACTTTGGCACACAGGGCGCGTTGGACACAGTTTAGTGAAAAATGGCGAAATACCAGTTGCGCCTTCTGCAATTGGAATCGAAGGACAACAGCATTTTACAGCCGAAGGTCCAAAAGAGTATGAAACGCCGAGAGAATTGACAATTTCAGAGATTGATCAAATTGTTCAAGATTACAAAAAAGCTGCAATACATGCTATGGAAGCCGGTTTTGATGGGGTAGAATTACACGCTGCTTTTGGGTATTTGCCAAATCAATTTTTAGCGGAAAGTGCAAATAAAAGAAACGACATATACGGCGGTTCAAACGAAAATCGAAATCGTTTTGTTTTAGAAATAATGCACGAAATGACGGAAGCAATAGGAAGCGATAAAGTTGCAATTCGCCTTTCTCCGACAAGCACGTATAACACTATAATACACGAAAATCCGATAGAGCAATTTACAATGCTTGTCAATGAACTGAACAAAATGCCTTTGTCTTACATACACTTGATGAATGTTCCATTTCCAGCGGACAAATTCCCAAACTATCCTGCTAGCGCAGTGGATACATTCGGAAAACTATCGCAGCACACCGTTATTGCAAATTGCGGCTATACGAGAGAAACGGGTGAAGCAGAATTGGAGATAGGAATTGCGAAGCTTATTTCTTACGGAACCTTATTTTTGGCGAATCCAGATTTACCAAAACGCTTTGAATTGCACGCAGAATTAAACGAAGCAGATAGAGCCACCATGTATGGAGGACAAGACAAAGGGTATATTGATTATCCGTTTTTAGACTAATTACGATCAGATCGAAATCGCACGATTAAAAAGTAAAAACCAAAACAAATAATTAACCCAAATGAACAGAATTGAAGTAATATTAACGCTTGATATGGAAAACCTACCAGATAATTTTCCAGAAATTCTAAAGGAAGAACAAGAAATAGTAGCAAAGTGGAAAACTGACGGATGCATAGAACATCTATACTTGAGAGAGGAACGGAACGGTGCAGTTTTAATCTTTAAAGATGTAGACGTTGCGCAGGTGAAAGAATTGATGCAGCAACTTCCATTTTATAAATTGAGTAAAAGCATAGAATACCTGAACCTGATAATGCAGTTTTAATTTTAGAGAAAAACCTAGAATTTAAAACTATATTTTTTTTAATAATGGGACTGACGAACTTCATTGAGCGTTAGTCCTTTTGTTTTTTAGCCTTTTCACAGAACTTAATTTGATTAAAATCAATCTACTAATTGACACTAATCATCGGAATAAAAAGGAAAGAAATTTATATTTATTTAATTGATTTACAGATAATTATAAATATTTACACTTAAAAAGTTAGGCCATGAAAAATTACCAAAAATTTATAGATGCTTGTTTGGAATGCTTGGTAACATGCGAACGGTGCATAACGGATTGTGTCGCAGCAGGTAATAAGGATTGTATTTTATTGTGTCGCGATTGCGCGGATTTGTGCGCTCTGACTGGGCGTTTTGAAGCAAGAGGATCAGATTTTAGTCAAGAATTATTTAGTTTATGTGCGGAAGTTTGCAAAGAATGTTCTGTAGAATGCGCTATGCACGCTTCTCACTCTGTTTCCTGCAAAGAATGCGCCATTGCTTGTAAAAAATGTGTGACGCTTTTCGAAGAACTTGAAAAAGCATATTCTTGGAAATGGAGATTCACCAATATACTTCAGATATGTGGACTGGATTCTTACCTAAGCACTGTCTGCTGTCTTTATGCAAATTGCCAACCATAGTTCAGTTGCTATCGGATTATTTTTTGGAATTCAGTTGGTTTCAGATCCAAAAGTTGCAATGCACGCTATGGATATCCTATAAAACGTTGCCGATGCAATTAACAAAATTGGATTTGGTTTAGCTATTTATGCTTTAAGAAGGAGAGCAGATTAATGCTACTTTAAAGAGAAGATTATCCTATAAAAAAAAGCGGGAGTTGCGTTGGCAACTCCCGCTTTTTTTGGCGGTTTATTTTCTAGATTTAATTCTTGATTCATTTGTTAAATCAAATAAAAACACACTTAATTTAGAAAAATAAATGGATATTTACAGAATAAAACATCTCCAAATGAAAATGCAAATTCCCACGTTGTTGTTCGCTTTGACCCTTTCAAATTATGCTTTTTCAGATTTGAAATATACACCAATTAGCATTCAACTTAAAACCGAAAAAGAAAGTTATTACGAAGGAGAAAAAGTTACTTTCTTCGTGGTGCTAACCAACAACGATAAAGAAAATTCGCACCCAATTCTTGTGCCACATACCCAAAATACAGGGCGAAAATTATTCACCTTAGATCTATACGACCGAGCAAAAAAAACACGGTTTATTCGAGCTTCTGAAAATCCAATGCTCCAGATGCTAGTCCACGATACGGGTTCGGTTAAAATCCAATACCTGAAACCGTTGGAAGAATTAAGTATTCCTATTTATTGGAACGATTTTGAAAACTTCTACAATTACCACACGCAGTATAATTCGCACCATAGTTTTGGTGTTCCAATTTTTGCAGGATTGTACGACATGCGCGTAACCTATAATCCAGGCGGAAATGCACTTGGGGATAGTATTTACAGTTTCTATAACCATACAGAAATGGAATTGGATAACTCAAAAATGCCTATGCCATCTAATGGATTAACCAGTGATTTTTGTGCGCTCAAAATTCGTAAATCTGCAGAAAGTGTGCTTTCCATCGAACGGGTAAAATATGTTACCCAATGGGACAAAGACCGAAATTGGTGCTGGTATTATAAAGATAGTATTGGAGTTGGCGGCAGTGCAATAAACTTAGTGCATATCACAAGCTTGCCAATCGATAGTTTTACAGTTCAGAAAGGAGAATATTTTTACAGCCATTTCACCGATATATACGCAGAGTATGTTAAGCGCTTCGATAATGGAGAAATACAAGAATACCGAAAATACAGGGATGAATGTCCGGAAGAACTATACGCTTTACGCTTCAACGATTTCCAGCAACAAACCTACTTTGCAACAAAACTGCCAGATCATAGATTCTATACCGTTAGTTACAACCAACCTACAGGAACTAAACACCAGGAAATATATTATTCACAAGATGGAACGCTTGGCGTAGTTATAGACTATATCTACAATAAGAATGGTGTATTTATAAAAACAACAACGACACAAACACAACCGTGTATCTATATAGATGAACACAAGAAAAGCTATCGATTGATGGAAGAACTGTAATTGTAGTGAAAATTAAGACAAAAATAGGAACCCATGGAATCTGAAATACTATTTAGTGAAACTCAAAAATTTAAGAAATGGTGGTTGTGGGTTTTACTTTTTTCACTTACCCTGCTGATAAGCAGTTGCTTTCAAAGGGAATTGCGCGGAATAGTTAGGAAATCTTCCGATAAGGAAACCTATTTGGTTTTCGATGAAGTTTGGGGTGAAATTTTTGTGGACGGTGAAAAATGGAATTTCAAAATTAGTGAAAAAGGAAAAATTCTACCGGGCGAACATTCTGTTGATGGCTTAACAATTACCATTAAAAAAGGGACTACTTTTCACTTTAACTATTGGGGGCCTTGATCTACATTAAATTTGCAATTGCGGATTTCTATTATTTTTTTTAAATTTATGGTTGTTGAATTAAATGAAATAGAGTCAAAATGCAAAAATTAATACTTTTTCTATCGCTATTCGTTTTAATCGGTAGTATTAAAGCGCAGTCCAAAGTATATACAACGAATGAATTCGGTTCCAATAAAAAGCAATTTATGCTTATCGAAAATGGAAAGGTTTTTATTACCAATGAGTTTGGCTCAAATAAAAAACAATTCCTACTAATAGAAAGTGGTAAGGTTTTTACCACCAATGAATTCGGCTCCAATAAACAGCAATTTATGCTTATTGAAGGCGGAAAAGTGTTCACTACGAATGAGTTTGGTTCGAATAAAAAACAAATACTTCTTGTAGAAAGTGGTAAAGTTTTTACGACCAATGAATTTGGCTCAAACAAAAAGCAAATTGCGTTTTTCGAATCCGGAAAATTATATACAACCAATGAATTTGGATCCAATAAAAAACAAATTGGAAGCCTGGAAGGTGGCGCAAGTTTAGCGGAAATGGTCGTGATTCTTTCTCGATTTAGTTTATTTTAAATTAAAATATGAACAACACAATTTCAAAATCCCTGCTCTCTATTTGCTTTCTATTTGTATTTACAGCAAAAAGTCAAACAAGTTATTTTCCTCCAAACACAGGCGACACATGGGATACAATATCTCCTGCTTCCCTTAATTGGTGCGATGAACGTATCGATAGTCTGTATACTTTTCTAGCCGAACAAAATAGCAAAGGATTTATTCTCCTAAAAGATGGAAAAATCGTTTTGGAGCAATACTTCAACGGACATTCTGCAACTTCCTCTTGGTATTGGGCATCTGCGGGTAAAACCATTACTTCCTGTCTAGTTGGTATTGCGCAGCAGGAGAATTACCTTTCAATTACAGATACAACTTCTGCGTATTTAGGAACGGGCTGGACAAATTGTACACCGGAACAAGAAGAAAAAATCACTATTTGGAATCAATTAACCATGACGAGTGGCTTGGACGATGGTGTTCCAGATCATTACTGCACGTTGGATACGTGTTTAAATTTTTTAGCAAATCCCGGAACGCGCTGGGCGTATCACAATGGTCCATACACGCTTTTGGATAATGTAATAGAATCAGCGGTTGGAATGACTTTAAATCAATACGCAACGCAAAAATTAAAAAATCCTACAGGTATGACCGGTTCCTTTTTTCAGGTAGATTACAATTCCGTTTTTTTCAGTACGGCAAGAAGTATGGCGCGATTCGGATTACTGATAAAAAACAATGGAAACTGGAATGGAAACCAAATCATGACGGATGCAACGTATTTTAACGATATGCTCAACACATCTCAAAACTTGAACCAATCGTATGGCTATCTTTGGTGGTTAAATGGCAAGCCAAGTTTTATGATACCCAGTTTGCAAACTGTTTTTCCTAATTCTATAATGCCAAATGCGCCGGAAGATGCACTCATGGCTTTAGGAAAAGATGGCCAATTTATCAACGTTTCTCAAAGCGAAAATCTCGTTTGGATCAGAATGGGAGAATCGCCAGATAATAGCGATGTTCCGTTTATACTGAATAACGATATTTGGGAATATATCCATCAATTGAACTGTGAACCAATGGAAATAGCCCACAATAGTTTAATTTCATCTGAATTTCAAGTTTCACCCAATCCTTTTTCAAATAAAATAACTGTTCATTCCAAAAGCGAGCTAAAAAGCTGCTTACTGCTGAATTCTATCGGTCAACTAGTTTGGTCGGGAAAAGCAATTGATCAAATCGATTTCACACATCTTTCCTCCGGGTTTTATTTATTGAAAATTACAAGTGAAAATGGGCAAGAAACACTAAAATTACACAAAGAATAATCGAACCACTTCACGCATACATCTGTAATTTATTTCCCGTTAAAACCTTTAAAACAAAAATGAGTAAACGAGTTAAACAAGCTTTCATTTTTAAGATTAAAGCTGCTAATTTGCTGCATTTATTATTGAGTTGGATACTTCTTCCACTAACTATAGGCGCGCTTGTTGGCTCTGCTTCTGCCCTATTCCTATTCACTTTGGACGTTGCAACTGCCTATCGGGAAAATAATATTTGGCTACTCGCGTTGCTTCCGCTTAGTGGCTTACTAATTGGACTTTTATATTATTACTATGGCAATTCTGTTCTGAAAGGAAACAACTTGCTGCTGGAAGAATTTCACCATCCCAAAAAGATAATTCCATTTAAAATGGCGCCATTGGTATTTGTGGGGACAATTCTAACGCATTTATTTGGCGGGTCAGCCGGTCGCGAAGGAACAGCGCTGCAAATGGGCGGAGCAATTGCAGACCAGTTTTCAGCTTTTTTTAAACGCCATCCAATCGATCGAAAAATACTGTTGATAATTGGAATTAGTGGTGGATTCGCCTCCGTTTTTGGAACACCATTGGCAGGTGCGCTTTTCGCTCTGGAAATAGTCGTTCTCCGTAAAAAGTACTATACCATTATTGTTCCAAGTTTTTTAGCAGCATTTTGTGCACATTTCACCTGTTTAGCTTGGAATATCTCGCACGCATCCTTTAAAATCCCAGTAGTACCTCCATTGACACTAGAAACAATTCTCTGGGTAGTATGCTGCGGAATTATTTTTGGAATAACCGCACTTGCCTTTACAAAATCGACCCAGTTTTGGACAAATTCCTTTCAAAAGGCAATACGTTTTGCGCCGTTCCGACCAATGATTGGAGGTGTTTTTATTGCAGGAGCAGTCTACTTTCTTGGAACAACTAAATATATTG
>CANJSS010000012.1 GCA_947476955.1 Flavobacteriales bacterium | reverse complement strand
GCTTAGAAAATAAGTTACTGACATCCCGCAATGAATTACTCAATAAACAGACTAACATAAATTCAATTGATGCAGACTACCGCGATAAGATAGCGAAAAGTGAATCCGACAAAGCGAGTGCGATGTCCAATTTATACGATGTAGAAGCGAGCGTTTCTAAAATGCAGAATGAAGCGACGAATTACATCTTGAGATCTGGATATTATTTCATTACTGCGCCCCAAGATGGTTTTATTTCCCAAATTTTTAAAAATGGAATTGGCGAAATCATTCAGGAAGGAATGCCCTTGGTAAGCATTGTTCCAAATCTATCTGATTATGCAGTAGAAACCTATGTCTCACCAATGGATTTGCCGCTTTTACACGTTGGGAATTCAGTTCGTTTACAATTCGACGGATGGCCAGCGATTGTCTTTTCAGGTTGGCCAAATGTTAGTCATGGAACGTATGGTGGTACAATTTCCGCAATTGATAATTATGTAAGTGAAAATGGAAAATACCGTATTTTAATAAAACCAGATCCAAAAGATTACACCTGGCCAATTGGGCTAAGAATGGGCGTTGCTGTTGAAACGATGGCAATTTTGAAAGACGTGCCAATTTGGTATGAACTTTGGCGAAAAATAAATGGTTTTCCACCTGATTATTATACCATTAAAACCAAAGAATCCATTAATACAAAAATATAATGCATTACATAATTCTTTTAATTTCCGTGTTCTTGAATTCCATTTCGTGGTCGCAGGACACCTTAAAAACACTTCGTCTAGTTGATTTTTTGCAACATATTAAAGAAAATCATCCTGTTGCGTTAATAGCATCGAATGATGTACTGAGAGCTGAACAAGTAGTTCGTTTATCTAAAGGAAATTTTGATCCAGTTGCCATTGGCGGCATTGACCAGAAATATTACGATGGATCGACTTATTACAGCATACTTTCTTCAGGAATAAAAATTCCAACGCGCATCGGATGGAATTTAAAAGTGATGGGAGATTGGAATAGCGGTAGCTTTTTGAATCCTGAAAATCGCGTTCCTACCGAAGGATTAACGTATCTTGGTATTGATGTTCCAATAGGGCGCGGAATGTTTACGGATGCACAGCGAACACAATTAAAGCGAGCAGCAGTTGCATTTGATCAATCCAATATTCAAAAACAGCTTGCTCTGAATGACTTACTTTACGAAGCTGGACAACATTTTATAATTTGGCAAGAACAAGAGGCGCAACTTGCCTTAGCACAAGAAGTTTATATACTTGCAAAAACACGCTTAGAACAAGTGAAAATAAATGCAGCATTGGGTGAACGTCCAGAAATGGATACTTTGGAAGCATCCGCAGTTTTGATATTACGCGAACTTGAAATCAATGAAAGAATGCTTTCGGTAAAAAATGTGCGTTTGCAAATTGAAAACTATCTGTGGGAAAAAGGCACACTTCCATTACTATTGGACCCTTTTATTTCGGCAGAAATGCTACAGATATCGAAGCCTAGCTCTTTGGCGATTGCGGAAAGTTTAAGCTTGCATCCAATTTTAACACTTTACAATCTTAAAATTCGCGATTTAGAACTAGAGCGAAAGTTAAAAATTGAGCAGCTGAAACCGCAATTCAATGTGAATTATAATTTATTACAAACACCACAAAATCTCATTTCCACTCAATTTTCATTTACCAATTACAAATGGGGAGCGACATTTTCCATGCCTATTTTACTTCGAAAAGAACGATCTTCTTTAGCCATTACACGTCTCTTTTTAGAAAATACGCATTTGGAAATGGATAAAAAACAACGGGACCTTGCTACAAAACAACTCCAGATTAGAAACGAATGGAACAACAACGTTTTGCAATCGCAAACAAGCAACACAATGGCTGAACGCTATTTAAACTTGGCAGCTTCAGAACGCCAACTCTTCGAAGGAGGTGAAAGCTCCCTTTTTATTGTAAATGCTAGGGAAATTAATTACATTTCTGCAAAAATGAAATACATCGAGTATTTAGCAAAAACACAAAAATCTGCACTTTCCGAAAAATATATTTTAGGATTATTGGGGAATTAGTGAAAACCCTCGCTAAAGTGTTTTAATTAATCCGGAATAAATGACCTTAATTTCTTTGGTGAATTTATCGTAAATAAGACATGCATAAGTATGGTATGTTTTACGATTTTTATTAGTTCTGAAAGTTTGCTTTTATGTATCTTCGAGAAAAAATAAGTGAAAAAATATCTATTCATTCACCACAAGCTAAAGTATGAAAGAAGAATACGATAAAATTGAAGCCTTTTGGCGTTGGTTTGTGCAGAATAATTCCTTCATTCAAAATAGTATTCAGAACGAATCAGCGAAAGATCGTGCAACGGTTGTAGAGCAAATGAACAATTATATTTTAGATCTTGGTCTATTTACTTGGGATCTTGGATTGAATGATGAAAATACGTGGTTTTTAACTATTTCTCCCAATGGCGATAGTGAACTACTGGAAATTAGCCAACGCATAATGGAAGATGCACCGACGCATTTAGATTGGGAATTTCACGCTAGTAAACCTGCAAAAAACTGGAATCGGATATTCTTTGTGTACAACGAGCATATGGATGAGATTGAAATTGATGCAAACGACTGGGAATTTGTTGCAACTCAAGCAGGAGGTGGAAAGATCACATTATGGTTAGAAGCTAAAAACATTCAAACGCTAGATACTGAAACAGCGGATCAAGCCGCGCATCTGTTTTTGGTAAATGAAATTGGGGAATTAGCTAAAATAACACAACTTAAAGATGTGAAAATTGTTTCCGCACTAGAAACAGAGCTAGAAATTTCTAAATCTTCGATTGAACAATTGAAAAATAAACTAAATCGTTTTGGTTGGCATTGATCTAAAAAAATACCACTAGAATCGAAAACCACATCCCTTATCCCTACTTATTTACTTCCATCAAAAGAAATGAATATTGATTGTATTTACCTTTATTGAAAATCAGTCAAACACCCATCCGAAGGAAACTTCAACTTAAAAATCATACGATTAAATTGATTTCTTTATTTGCCTCTAAATCTTATAAATTTGTTCTAATTTATTTAACCATTTTTATACATTTTGTATAATACATTTTGTGTAATATATTTTGTGTAATACATTTTGTGTAAATTTATTGAAGTAAACAGAGAATAATAAGTATCTTTGAGGGAATTAGTTTAGAAATTATCAAAAAATGTAAAACCTTAAATAATCAACATGATAAAGGAATTAAACCCATTTATAACAGCTGTATACAAAGACCCAGCTCATTTTTGCGATCGAGAAAAAGAAACACAGCAACTGATAGAATTTGCCAAAAATGGAACAAACATAACCTTATTTGCCGTCCGAAGAATGGGTAAAACTGGGTTAATTTTGCATTTTTTTAACGAATTATCACAAAATAAAGATACAATTTGTATCTATATAGACATACTTTCCACTCAAAATTTAGCTGATTTTATTAACCAACTGGCAACAGCTATCTATTCAAAATTTCCAAAAAACAAACAATTTAGTAAGCAAGTGTTAGCCTTTGTTCAGCAATTTAGGCCTACTATTCGCTTTGATGAGCTTTCTGGCAACCCAACCCTAAGTTTTGATATTGCTAATCCTACACAGCAACAACAAACGATTCATTCGTTATTTCAGTTTTTGGATAATCAAAATATGAAAGTTGTTTTAGCTATTGATGAATTTCAACAAATTTTAGAATACCCAGAAAAAAATATTGAATCCATTTTACGCACCTACATACAACAAATGAAAAACACATCTTTCATATTCTGCGGCAGCAATCAAAAGATGATGCACGAAATATTTAACTCTAGCAAACGGCCTTTTTTTGCAAGTTGCTCAACAATGCAATTGGATAATATCCCAGAAGATCTTTATTCCGAATTCATTCTCAGGAAATTCGAGGAAAATAAAAAAACGATAAGTTTGGAATGCATTGCTTTTATTTGCAAATGGACTAAGTTGCATACTTTTTATACCCAATATTTTTGTAACGTTTTATTTGCTAGAAATAAAAAGAATAACACCTTGGATGATGCCTACTTGTCCGCATTGCATATTCTAAAAGTAAGTGAACCCGTTTTTTACCAATACCGAAATTTGTTAACGGATGCACAATGGAAATTATTGAAAGCTATTGCTAAAGCTGAAAAATTAGAGCATCCAACTGCAAAAGACTTCATTCAAGAGCATAAATTAGGAACACCATCACTCGTTACGCGTGGCTTACAATCGCTATTGAACAAAGAAATGATTTTTTATAATTCTTCCCTTGAAAAACCATATTACGAAGTCTATGACAAATTCTTAATGCGTTGGTTACAAATGCATTAATTTCACACTTGTGCATAAGAAAGATTATTTTAAAAACGAATTATTTACAAATCGTTTCCTCTGTTACTTTCAATATTTTTCTAACTTCTTCCAATGTTGGTGCTTCTGCGTAGGTTCTTAAAACTGGTTCTGTTCCGGAAGGACGTATCATCAACCAACGGTTATCGTCGAAGAAATATTTGAACCCGTCAATTGTTTTGACCTCTTGCACTTGGTAATCGCCAAACGCTATGTAATTATTAGCTTTGCAGTTTGCTATGATTTTTTGCTTCAAATCTTCAGTGATATGCAAGTCGTTGCGTTCGAATTTAAATTCACCTACAATTTCGTACACTTCCTCAATTAATTCATCTAGTGTTTTTCCGGATTTCGCCATAAATTCCCAAATGATTAATCCCATCCAAATACCATCGCGCTCTGGAATATGTCCTTTTACAGCTATTCCGCCAGATTCTTCGCCACCGATTAAGACATCGTCTTCCACCATTATCGTTGCAATTTCTTTGAAACCAATTTTTGTGGTTTGAACTTCCAGGCCATAATGCTTGCACATTTTTTCTACACGTGGCGTTACAGAGAAAGCTATCACCACTTTTCCTGACATTTTTTTATATTTCACCATGTAGTGAATCAGCAGTAAAATAATATGGTGCGAATCGATAAATTCTCCTTTTCCATTATACAATCCAATTCTATCTGCATCGCCATCCGTTGCCAATGCACAATCAACGGAGCCATTTTCTTTTATAAATGCTTCTAATTGTTGCAGATTTTTTGCAATTGGTTCTGGCGCCTGCCCATAAAAAGATGGATTGTGCTCACAATGCAAAAAGTGTAAATTCGGCAAAATGCGTTTCAAAACATTTTGTCCAGAGCCATACATTGCGTCGTATACCAAATTCAAACCGGAATTTTCAATCGCAGCAATGTCGAAACTATTCTTAACGTGCTCAACATACATCGTTTCGATATCCACGATTTCTAATTGACCTGCTGAAATAGCGCTATCTAAAGAAATTGAAGAATAATTTATTGGACAAATATCTGGAATAATATCTTCTACTTCTTGCACATGTTCTGGTGCTAAAGGTCCGCCAAAGAAAGCTTTTAATTTAAATCCATTGTAGGAAGGCGGGTTGTGGCTAGCCGTGAGAATCACACCAATTTCACAATTAAAGTTTTTTGCAGCGAGTGAAATCATTGGCGTAGAAACATACCCTACGGACATTTTCACAGGGATTCCTTGACTTAAAAAAACTTTCACCGCTACTTCCTGGAATAATTCGCCAGCAAATCTGCAATCGTGACCAATAACTACAGATGGTTTTTCGTATTTATTTTTTAACCAAACACCTGTCGCATAAGCCACGCGGGCAACGTTTTCCGTTGTAAACTCTTGTGCAATGATTGCTCTCCAACCATCGGTACCAAATTTTATTTTTTCAGCCAATTTAAATTATTTTAAAATCGAACAAATATAGTTAAACTCCAATTTCTGCGCAGAAAATATAGAAAATTATGAAGGATGTTATACCAATACCTCTTCCATTCTTTCTACTTTTGAAAAATCATATTTGAAACGCTCTGATTGTTTTCTCAATAATCGCAACACACTCCATCAATTCCTCTTCCGTCATTACCAATGGTGGTGCAAATCGTATGATATTTCCATGAGTTGGTTTTGCTAGTAATCCGTTTTCTTTTAACGCCATACATAAATTCCATGCCGTTTTGCTGTCTTCTGTATCGTTTACAATTATTGCGTTTAACAAACCTTTTCCTCGGACTTTAACCACGAGATTTGTAGTTGAGATTATGCGTTGCATTTCCTTACGAAATATAGCTCCTAATCGTCTAGCATTCAGCGCAAGATTTTCTTCCAATACAACTTCTAACGCTGCCACTGCAACTTTTGCTGCAATTGGATTTCCTCCAAAAGTTGAACCGTGTTGTCCGGGTTTTATAACTAGCATTACCTCATCATCTGCTAAAACTGCCGAAACTGGGTAAACGCCTCCGGATAGAGCTTTTCCAAGAATTAAAATATCTGGACGATTGTATGTATTTTGTTGTTCACATTTTTTTTCGCAGGAACAATTTCCGCAAACTGCTAATAAACTTCCTGTTCGTGCGATGCCAGTTTGCACCTCATCGGCGATAAAAAGCACTTCGTGTTTCGTGCACAATTCTCTTGCTTTTGTCAGGTAATCTTCTTGCGGAACGTAAACACCTGCTTCACCTTGAATTGGTTCAACAAGGAAACCTGCGATATTTTCAGACTGCAAAGCTTTTTCCAATGCTTCGATATCATCATATGGAATACGAATAAATCCTGGTGTGTAGGGTCCAAAATTTTTATTGGCATCCGGATCATTGGAAAAAGAAATAATGGTAGTCGTTCGTCCGTGAAAATTACCTTCACAGACAATTATTTTAGCATCATTCTCAGGAATTCCTTTTTTCTCGTACGCCCATTTTCGACATAATTTAATCGCCGTTTCCACTGCTTCTGCTCCAGTATTCATTGGCAATACTTTATCGAATCCAAAATATTCCGTTACGTATTTTTCATACAAACCGAGCGTATCGTTATAAAAAGCTCTAGATGTAAGCGTCAATGTTTGCGCTTGTTCTATCATAGAACCGATAATTTTTGGGTGACAATGTCCTTGATTAACAGCCGAATAAGCGGAAAGAAAGTCAAAATACTTCTTACCTTCCAAATCCCACACGTAAACACCTTTTCCTTTTGCCAAAACGACTGGAAGTGGGTGGTAATTATGGGCTCCGTGCTTGTCTTCTAATTCAATTAATTGTTCGGATGTCAAATTTGAAATTGTTGTGTGCATAAAATTCTTTTTTGATGTTTGATTGAAACTCATCGCGGAGAGTATCCATCCTTTCCTCATTTCAACATCCGGAGAGAAATCATCCTGAAACAAAGGTAAAAAAGAAAAGACACTTGAACAAGTTGATTTCTTTTTGCGTTCTTTGAAAAGTAATTTTTTGCGATTTTATTTACAAAGTAATTGAAATATTACAGATAAGAGAATACTATTTTATTTCGTATTTCAAGCGAATCGTAACATTAGCTGTCTTTTTCTTGGAAGAAGTATTGTAGTTTCCTCCCCACGAAAATTCCTCCTGAGTATTTTCTCCTGTTATTTGAAAAACTCCCATATCTGCATTTTTCAAATCTCCCAAAACTCCTCCGGCATTCACTGCAATTTTCTCTGCACGATTTTTAGCGTCCTTGGTTGCTGCTTCAATCATTTTAATTTTCAATTGCGCTAATTTGGTATAGTAATAATCTGGTGCAAAAGAATTCAACTCCACACCAGCATCAATCAATTCAGTGACTTCTCGAGAAATATTTTCTACAACATCTACATTTTTTGATTGAATTTTTAAACTTTGGGACAAACTATATCCATTGAAAATTGTATTTCTCAACTGCCCATTTTCGTCGTAATCGTAATTAAAATCCTTTTGAATATCTACAGCTTCAAATACAATTTCATCCGATTTAACCCCTTTGGAAGTCAAATATTTCCGAATAGTCTTTTGATCTTCATTCAAATCTGCATATGCTTGCTTGAGCTCCATGTCTCTTTTGGAAAAACTTGCACGCCAAACAATTAAATCACTTGAGAAGTTCTCCTCACCTGATCCTGTTACGCTAATTGCTTGCGAAACTTTCGCTCTATTTTTATATCCAGAAGCTAGTAAATATCCTGCAATTATGACAGAACAAGCAATAATGATGGTATTGATATAGTTTTTCATGTTGGAATATTAAAGTTAATTGATTACCTAAAGTTAAAACAATTTCATTTGTTCTTCATCTTCATCGTCTTTTTTTGTAAGGTCCCATTCCACGGTTGTTCCATCTGTCGCTTCGTCTAAATCCTCCTCTTCATCGTCCATTTCTACTTCGCTGATTTCCGGTTGGTTTAATTCTTCTGGCCATGGCTCTTCGCTATCATCTTGAGGAACAACAACAATCTCTTTGACTTTTAACTTTGTTAATTGATTCCCCTGTGCTTTCATTCCTTTGATATCAATAAAATCCGCTAATTGAATTTCGTTGTCCGGAAGATTTTTTGTTTCCTTTAACAACTTATTGTAAATTATTTTGATTTTAGGACGATAAGAAGTAGAAACTACATCCAAATAGGAACCTTCACCTTCGCTAATGAAAGAAACTTTTTTATCTGAAGTAACTTCACACTGAAAACGCTTCACAAAATGTAAATCGCGCTCGCCATCATAATAAACAGCAGAAATTGCACGGTGCGGTTGCCACTTTTCAATGTGAATCATATCCTCATCAAAATGGTTAGATAGGTCAAAATTCGTTAAGCGGTATTCCCCGGTTTTGTAAAGTGTAAGAATCTTATCTTCTCCTTTAAATGACCCTAGGAAAGTTCCTCTTTCTTCGTCATTTAATCTGCCGACTACGGTGTCAAACCAAATTTTGCGTGCTGCGAGCGTAGAACCGCCAACCTCTTTTTGCGTAATTTTCTGAACAATTTCTTTGGTAACGCGATTTCCTGCCGACTGGCGACCTTTGATTAACAATTCCCCCATATCGACATCAAAACGCAGACGCTTCAAATGTGGTCGCGGTCGCAATAAAATTGTAACAACTTCCCGTTCACCATTTGGATGCACGGAAAAATACAACATTTTAGAGCCTTTTGTTCCTCGGGACAAATCGTATTCTGTGTCGCGTGTAATGGAATTAACATAGAACCTTTTCATCATTGTGGATCCACCAATTCCATCTTGGTAAATCAAATGGTAAATAGTTCTTTTATCGCCTTTTTTCCATACATCGGCATGTACAATCCCTTTACCAACAAATTTCTTTTCAGCAACTTTTGTTACCATCATCTTACCCGTTGCAAAGAAAATTATAACATCGTCAATTTCGGAACAATCGTTAATCGCCTCCGTCTTTTTCAATCCATAACCAATGAAACCTTCCTCGTAATCAACGTATAATTTTCGATTGGCAATTATTACTTTGGAAGCATTTATTGTATCAAAAATTTTAATTTCAGTCTTACGCTCTTTACCTTCACCGAAGCGTTTTTTCAAATCTTTATAATAATCAATCGTATATTCAATAAGATTTGCAAGTTTTTCTTTCACTTGCACCATTTCCTCTTCAATTTTCAATAATAAATCATCCGCTTTGGACGAATCAAAGCGCGTGATTCGAATCATTGGAATTTGCGTCAACTTTTGTAGATCTTCCTCTACAATCTCACGAATGAAGTCTTTCTTGAATTTTTTAAACCGATCAAACAAATACGTGTACAATGTTTCTCTATCATGGTATAATTTGAAATCGATGTACATTTCTTCTCGGATAAAGATTTTCTCCAAAGTAGAAAAATGCCATTGACGCTCTAATTCATCCAACCGAATTTCTAGTTCCAATTTCAATAAGCGAACGGTTGTATCCGTATTGACTTTTAGAATCTCTGTTACGCCCATAAAACGAGGAGTATCCTTGTCAATGATGGTTGAATTTGGCGAAATGGAAACTTCGCAATCCGTAAAAGCATACAATGCATCCAACGTTTTATCCGGCGAAACACCTGGAGCTAAATGAATGATTACTTCTACATTTGCAGATGTATTATCCTCAATCTTTTTTATTTTAATCTTTCCTTTTTCATTTGCTTTTAATACCGATTCTATTAAAGAACCAGTAGTTGTGCCAAATGGAATTTCATGTATTAAAAGCGTTTTATTGTCTACCTTTTTGATTTTTGCACGAACGCGCACTTTTCCTCCACGAAGTCCATCGTTGTAATTCGTGAAATCCGCCATTCCGCCATTTGGGAAATCTGGTAAAAGTTCAATTTTCTTGCCTCTCAAATGATTGATTGACTGATCAATCAACTCTATAAAATTATGTGGAAGAAACTTACATGCCATCCCAACTGCGATACCTTCAGCGCCTTGAGCAAGAAGCAAAGGAAATTTCATTGGCAGTTGATCCGGTTCTTTATTTCGACCATCGTAAGAAGAAAGCCAATTGGTTGTTTTTGCATTAAACGCAACGTGCGAAGCAAATTTGGATAAACGCGCTTCAATGTAACGCGCCGCTGCAGCGCCATCGCCTGTCAATGTATTCCCCCAATTTCCTTGGCAATCTATCAATAAATCTTTTTGTCCCAATTGCACCAACGCATCACCGATAGAAGCATCGCCATGGGGATGGTATTTCATTGTATTTCCGATAATATTCGCAACTTTATTATAGCGCCCATCATCCATTTCCTTCATGGAATGCAAAATTCTGCGCTGCACAGGTTTCAATCCATCATACAAAGAAGGAACAGCCCTTTCTAGAATTACATAACTTGCATAATCCAAGAACCAACTTTCGTACAATCCTCCGACAGGAACGATTTTATCGTCAACCAATTTACTTTCAAATGGACTTTTATCGTTCTCAGGATTTTCATTTTCCTGTTTCTCGTCATCCTCGTTTGCGAGATTGTCATCCTGCTCTTCTAATTCGTCTTCCGCCATTTTTACGAAGCAATTTCAAGGTTATCCGTATCTTCACTTTCTTCCAAAACTTCCACAATATCTTTTTCTACCCGCAAATTATCAATAATAAAATCTTGCCGTTCGGGAGTATTTTTTCCCATATAATAAGACAAGATAGAATCAATTGTTGCGTCTTTGGATAAGAAAACCGGCTCTAATCGAATATCTGCACCGATGAAGTGTTTAAATTCGTCTGGAGAGATTTCACCCAATCCTTTGAATCGTGTAATTTCAGGGTTTTTTCCTAATTCTAACATTGCAGAACGTCTCTCATCCTCCGAATAACAATAGATTGTTTTTTTCTTGTTCCTAACTCTAAAAAGGGGTGTTTGAAGGACATAAACATGGTTTCGTTTCACTAAATCTGGGAAAAATTGCAAGAAGAAAGTCAAGAGTAACATACGAATGTGCATGCCATCCACATCGGCATCGGTTGCAATTACAATATTATTGAAACGCAAATTATCCATATCTTCTTCAATATCCAGCGCTGCTTGCAACAGATTAAATTCCTCGTTTTCGTATACAATCTTCTTTGTTAAACCATAGCAATTTAATGGCTTTCCACGCAAGGAGAAAACAGCTTGGGTATTTACATCTCTTGATTTTGTGATGGATCCGCTGGCAGAATCTCCCTCAGTTATGAATAATGTTGTTTGTTCGCGGCGTTCATCTTTCAAATCCGTTAAATGCGAGCGACAATCCCGTAGCTTTTTATTGTGCAGATTTGCTTTTTTCGCACGATCGCGTGCAATCTTTCGTATACCTGATAATTCTTTACGTTCCCGCTCGGATTGTTTTATTTTTCGTTCAATTAATTCTGCAACATCTGGATTTCTGTGTAAATAATTATCCAGTTTATCTTTTAGAAAATCGTTGATGAATGCCCGCATAGATTTACCATCCGGCTCAATTTCCTGTGATCCAAGCTTTGTTTTGGTCTGGGATTCAAATACCGGTTCAATCACCTTTACTGCAATTGCGGCAACAATCGATTGGCGAATATCGGATGCTTCGTAGTTTTTATTGTAAAAATCTCGGATTACTTTAGCCACGGATTCTCTGAAAGCGCTTTGGTGTGTTCCACCTTGCGTTGTATGTTGTCCGTTCACGAAAGAATAATAGTCCTCTCCATATGTTCTTCCATGTGTGAAAGCAACTTCAATATCTTCACCTTCCAAGTGAATAATTGGATAAAGCGGATCGCCATCCATATTATTTTCCAGCAAGTCTTTCAAACCATCCTTGGATTGGAATTTTTCTCCGTTGTAATACATTGCTAAACCTCTATTTAGGTAGCAATAATTCCACATCATTTTATCTAGGTACGCAGTTTTAAAAGCGTATTTCTTAAAAATAACATCATCCGGAATAAATTCAACGTACGTTCCGTTTTGTTCATCCGTTGGCGATATTGGAGAATCTTCGATTAACTCTCCTCGCACAAATGTGGCTTGTTTTTTTTGTCCTTCGCGAACAGAATATACCATAAAATGAGAAGAAAGAGCATTTACAGCTTTTGTTCCTACCCCATTAAGTCCAACCGATTTTTTAAATGCTTTAGAATCATATTTCCCACCTGTATTAATTTGGGAAACACAGTCAATTACTTTTCCCAATGGAATTCCACGGCCGTAATCGCGCACAATAACTTTACCGTCTTTCACTTTAATATCGACGCGTTTACCATTTCCCATGACAAATTCATCGATACAATTATCCACAACCTCTTTTACAAGAATATAAATTCCATCATCGGCAGCAGCGCCATCGCCTAGTTTTCCAATATACATGCCGGGACGCAGACGAATATGCTCCTTCCAGTCCAGTGAACGTATATTATCTTCCGTATATTGATTTTCAGCCATCTAATTCACATTGGTCCGTAACAAACAAAAATAACAAGAGTAGCGCAATGTTAAACAGCAACTTATAACGACTTTTGAACGTTTGAAGGTTGAAAAAAACCTAATGGGAGATTGGATAACTTCTTCCGTCTTCGACCACCTCGCAATTTGGGAAAATAGCACTAGATTCTGCAAGATGGGCATCTGGCTTATCGTAGCGCGCACTTAGATGTCCGATCAGTAATTTGTGAACATTTGCTTGGGATGCAATTTTTGCTGCTTGAGCTGCTGTAGCGTGAAATGTTGCCTTGGCTCTTTCGGAATCACTTTCGATAAAAGTCGCTTCATGGTACAACACAGTTGCGTTTTTTATAAAAGGAACAATGGTTTCCCAATAACATGTGTCGGAGCAAAAAGCATAAGAAAAGCTGGGCTTTGGTGGTAAAGTGAAATCTTCGAAATCCATTATTTCACCCGATTGAAGGGTTACATTTTCTCCTTTTTTCAATCGTGGCAAATGCTCCAACTTCAATCCAGATCCTTTTATCGCATCGGAGATCAAAGGTCTTTCTTTTATTTTTTCTTTAATTAAAAAGCCATTCGTTGGAATTCTATGCTTAAGCGGAAACGTATAGATTTCCATCAAGTTATCTTCAAAAATTAATTTGGAATCCTTTCCTGTCAGCGGGACAAAATCCAATTCAAAATCCAATCTCGCACCGCCTGCTTCGAGTTGGCTTCGGATCAATTTCTCTAGTAATTCCGGGCCATAAACGGTTACTCCTTTATCTCGTCCCAACACGTGCATCGTACTTAAGAGACCGGCTAAACCAAAAAAATGATCGCCGTGTAAGTGGGAAATTAGAATATGGGAAATACGTTGGAATTTTATACCGAATTTGCGGAGTTGCATTTGTGTTCCTTCTCCGCAATCAATTAAAATATGCCGATCGTTGCACACCACATATTGGGAGGTTGGATTTCTTCTAAGCGTAGGAATAGCAGCGCCACTTCCAAGTATTGTTACTTCAAAATTCACGAATGCAACGCCTCAAGTGCTTCCTCTTTGCTCACTGTAATTGATAAAACTTGGTCTAATTGAGAAATCTGGATTAACTTAAAAACATTTGACTGTAAACCGCAAAGCAGAAAACGGCCATTTGAATCTTTACACAGTCGATTCGCTGAAAGAATTGCGCTCAAACCGGAAGAGTCGCAATATTTTGTTGCGCTTAAGTCCATTATGACATTATTCACACCATTTTTATTCAATAAAATTAATTCAGACTTTAGTTCAGAAGCATTGGAAGCATCCAATTTAGAAACATTTGATTTTACAATTGCTTCATTCTTGTTTTGAATAGTCTCGAAGTTCATAGCATTGTTTGTATTGTGTTTTTTCAAATGTACTTATTTTTTATTGAGTTCGATTCTCATCTTTCAATTTTAGAAGCAAGCAGATAAATTACCGCCATTCTAATCGCTACGCCATTTTCAACCTGCTGCAAAATAATGGATTGTTTCGAATCTGCAACATCGCTGGTAATTTCAACCCCGCGATTTATAGGTCCTGGATGCATAACGACAATTTCTTTAGGCAAAGAATCTAGTAATTCTTTATTCAATCCAAATTGCATGGAATATTCTCTCAATGACGGAAAATATTTGATTTCTTGTCGTTCTAGTTGAATGCGCAACATATTTGCAACATCGCACCACTCGAGAGCTTTTCTTAAATTGTGTTCCACTTTCACTCCTAATTCGCTAATATATTTAGGAATTAAGGTTGTTGGTCCGCACACCATAACTTCAGCGCCTAATTTTTGCAGACAATAAATATTTGAAAGTGCTACGCGGGAATGTAAAATATCGCCAACAATCACCACTTTTTTCCCTTCGACAGAACCCAAATTTTCCCGAATAGAAAAAGCATCTAAAAGCGCTTGAGTTGGATGTTCGTGTGTTCCATCTCCAGCATTTACAACCTTTGCTCCAATTCGTTCCGATAAAAACTTAGCTGCACCTGGGTTTGGATGGCGCATTACCACCATATCCACTTTCATGGATAAAATGTTATTTACGGTATCAATTAGCGTTTCTCCTTTTTTAACCGAACTACTTGCCGCGCTGAAATTCACTACATCAGCTGAAAGTCTTTTTTCTGCCAATTCAAATGACAGTCGGGTTCGTGTAGAATTTTCAAAAAATAAATTCGCAATGGTAATATCCCGGAGCGAAGGAACTTTTTTGATTGGGCGGTTAATTACCTCCTTGAAACTATCTGCCGTGCTGAATATCAATTCGATATCTTCTCGCGTCAGATCTTTGATTCCTATTAAATGATCTACACTTAAATTATTCATTGCTTTCCGGTGTATACAAAACGACTTTATCTTCTCCTTCTATTTCTTTCCATTCAACGGACACTCTCTCCGAACTCAAAGAATCTACTGATTCTCCAATATAATCTGCTTGAATTGGAAGGTCTCTGTTAAAACGGCGGTCTATCAATGTTAAAAGTTCCACTTTATTTGGCCTTCCAAAGGCTAGTAAAGCATCTAATCCTGCGCGAATAGTTCGACCTGTAAACAGAACATCGTCAACTAAGACAACGTTTTTATTTTCAATTACAAAATCAATATTCGTTGTGCTTGGAATCAATGGTTTTTCTCTTCTTCGAAAATCATCGCGGTAGAAGGTAATATCGAGATTTCCGCATACAACTTCTTTTCCTAAAATTTTCTCTAACTGCGATTTCAAGCGCGCAACGACATTTACGCCACGCGGCTGTAGCCCAATTAAAACAGTATTCGAGAAATCATTATGGGATTCAATAAGCTGATAGCAAAGTCGATTAACAGTTAATTCGAAATGTCGTTTATTTAAAATGACTTGCTTTTCCATCTTCACAAAGATACGTTCTTTTCAATTTAACGATTAAGTGCCGATGAGAAATTTTCGTTTTTTTTTTAACAAGGTGTTGAAAGCGAATTTTTTGAATGCGAAAAATACAAAATTCAAATTCATTTATTCCATTAAGAATCGGATAGTAACCGCTTACTAGATAACGGGAAAAGTTTTAGTTTTTAAGAATGCCTCAGCACTATTTTAAAAGTGCAGTAGTTTATGATCAATAAAAAGTACAAATATTTAGTTCGTTGATGATTTTGGTTTGAAACGGACTTGAAATGACACAATCTTTTCAAGTCCGTTTTTTTTAATTTGATACTTTTATTTTGTTTTTAATAGATAGATTACTGCGTTTTCAGCATTCACAAATCCACCTGAAATTGCTAATTGATTCATTTTTGCTTTCTTTTTTGTTCCGGGAATTACCACTTTCTTCTTGTATGGTGATGCTGATTTTATCAACACATCGCGCACTTGTTGAGCTGTTAATTCAGGAAAATATCCACGAATCATTGCTGCTACACCTGCGGTTGCTGGACAGGCCATACTTGTTCCAGATGCATCTTCGTATTTCCCATCTGGTACTGTTGAATAAATATCCACACCTGGTGCAAATAAATCGACTGTTGTGGAACCGTAATTTGAGAAATCAGCAATTAATTTCTTTCCTTTTTTCTCACTTGAACTTGCCCCTACTTCAATCCAGTTCGACGCAACGGAACCATCTGTGAAACGTCGTGTTGGGTATGAATCTTCAATATCTTTATTTTTAGCGTCATTTCCTGCAGCGTGCACAAATAATACATCTTTATTTTTTGCATATAATATTGCTGCATCGATCGCGGATTTATTTATCGTGTAATATTTTCCGAACGACATATTAATCACTTTCGCGCCATTATCAACGGCGTAATAAATTGCATTGGCAATGTCTTTATCCCGTTCATCACCATTTGGAACAGCGCGCAAGACCATGATTTTTGCATTTGCAGCGATACCTTCTATTCCAATTCCATTGCCTCTTTTACCAGCGATTGTTCCTGAAACGTGCGTTCCGTGCATTGCATCTGGTCCTTCGTAACGGTTGCAGCCATAATAACGATTTGTATAATCATTTGGATCATCCCCTACAATCGCGCGACGAACACTATCTGCATCTATCAAATTGAATTTTATTAACCCACCAATTTGATCAGCGCCACCTTCAATTTGTTTTTCCAATTCATCTGCTGGAAAAATCATTAAAATCATTCCAATACGTTTTTTCAACTTGATGTCCATTTCCTCCGCTGCCACAAACGCTTTATTGGTTTTCTTTGAAAATTCTCCATTAGATGCAGCTTTCACTTTTTGAATGTATACGTTCAGCATATTGATTCCCACGAATTGTTGCTCCAGGGTTCCTTGTTCTTTTTTGAAGTCTTTTTTCACTTGAACAAAGGCATTGTATTTCGCTAAATCATCCCCAATTAAAGAGGTGGTGTCTTTACCCGAGAAGTACTTGTTTCCGGTGTGATACATGCGTGCAATTTCCATTGCTTCGTGATCGATATCTTCCGTAACTCCACCTAAAAATGACCAACCATGCACATCGTCAATGTAACCGTTTTTGTCATCGTCAATTCCGTTTCCAGCAATCTCATCTTCGTTGACCCAAATCACATCTTTTAAATCTTCGTGATCCACTTCTACGCCACTGTCAATCACTGCGACAATAACCTGCTGCGGTTGTTTATCCTTCAACAAGCCATAGGCATTATCCACTGATGCTCCAAATATTTTATTCTCTTTTGGACTATTCAAGTACCAGTTCATTGGCGCTTTTTGTGCAATTGTAAATTGTGCTGATAAAACAAGCACTGGAATCAAAATTCTCTTCATATTTTCGTTTCTAATTATTTAATTTCAATTTCTAACTTTCTTTCTCCCTAATCGATAAGACCGACAGGCTCAATTAAAACTTCTAATTTCCTCCTTTTTTCTTCACCTGATATCCCTCTTTGGTTAGTATATCATACACTTTATCTCTAAAATTTCCTTGGATTAAAATTTCCATATCTTTTACTGTCCCACCAACGCCGCATTTGTTTTTCAGAAATTTTCCCAATTCTTTTAAATCCTCTTCCGATCCGATATAACCTTCAACCAAAGTCACTTCTTTTCCGCCACGTTGTTTTTTATCGATGGAAACATATAATTTCTGTTGATTTTTCGACAAGGTCTCTGTTTCCTCTTCTTCTTCAAATTGGTAATTGAAATCCGGATTTGTAGAATAAACAACATTCAATTTTTCCTTTTTCTTTGCCATTAGTACTTTTCAATTAGTGTGTTTCGAATATCATCCGTTATCAAACCATCTGGTAATTTTCGAAATGCATTTCGAATTCCTTTTGGGGAACGCACCTCAAAAATATAAACTTTTTTACTACTGTTTTTTATGTTTTGAATTTCATTTTCATTCCAGTCTGGATTTTTCACTACATATCCATCAATCAGAGGGAATTGATCTTCCATTTCAGGAAATTCATCCAAGCTATAAAGCGGAAAAAAAACTGAGAATCCATTTGAATGAAGCGGTTCAATCCAGGCAGTATACTCCACAAGGCACATAACCTTGAAATCAGCAGGGTTCGATAGATTTAATTCGTTAAGTTGTTCAATCACCTTTTGAATCGCGACAAACGTTCCATCGCAAAAATTCCATTGACGCAGGTCTAATATCAACTCTTTTCCTTTAAACTGCGTAAAATCCAGCGACGCTAATTTCGCTAGGTGTTCGGTGTGAAAAGAAGTGTAGGTTAGTTCAGAAATTTCTGCGGAAGTAAGACTAGAAATACAACCGGATCCGTTTGTTTCCGTTTCTAGTTTTTCGTCGTGGTAAAGCCATAAATCACCATCTTTTGAGAGTTGAAGATCGATTTCAACACCATTGCAACCTTCTATAGAAAGCGCAAATTCTACTGCTTCTTTGGAATTATCGTGGTAAACGGAATTCAGTATATTCAATCCGGTAGCTGCATGCCCTAGTATTTTAACGGTTTCATTTTCCTGTTTTTTAGAACACGAAAAAAGAATAAATACCAATATCAAAGTTCTACCAAACATAACTTAATCCAATATTTGCGTAGAAACCTAAGGAATTAACACCCGTTACTATTTTGGTAGTTTGGCTATAAAATCGCTCGTTCATCCAACCCGTTGCGATGGAATTTGTAAAGCGTAATTTATTACCCAGTTCCATTCTTGTTCCAATATACAATTCATTCCAATGGTGATAGTGGTTGGAATTTGAGTTGATTTTCAGCAGCGAGTAACTATGCGAAAGATAGGGTCCAAAATGTAATTTTTTGTTGGAAACTAAAAAATAATTCATACCTAAACTAATCCTTGGGAAAATTCGCTTTTGAAAAACCGAGCGGTTTACACCAAATTCTAAAGAAGTAAATGGTTGTATGTGTCGGAGTTGTTTTGAATAATAAAGTCCGGAAAAAAAATCCAGCCGGCTCATTCCAAAGACTAATCCTACCTGTTTTTTTAAATCATTAGTTGCAAGATTTTGAGCAAGGGAAGAAAACTTTACCAGGAATATTAGGAGGACTAAGAGTACGATGCGTTGCATGAATCAAATATATGGAAACAAAAAAGAATCGCTTATAACTTCGGGCATTTTTTACAATGAACTCCTTTTTTCTTGTATTTTTTACAACAATCCTTTTTCTTGTTGCACGCACAATTTAAACATGAAAATTCTTGCTTAAACTCATTTTGCCGGCTATAAAATTCTTGCTTCACTCTTATTTAGAATAATTCCAAACAAAGATATACTTTTTCAATTAAAAATGCAGTAATTCGATTTTATTCTTTCGAAAAAGTAAAAAATGGAAGGCGCAATAACTGCAGAATTAATAGGTTTTTGTATTTAAAAGGAATTTAAATATGTTGATTTCAAAGGTAATTTTTAGCGATTCAATACAACTTCAACACTAAATAGCGACTTTTTTTCATCCATTGGTTCGATCCTAAAATGAAGTGGATTTTCAGATTTCATTCTAACCAATAAAAATCCTAAGCCTGCGCTACCAGATTGATATAAATAACCTTCTGTAAGTATTTTGCAGTACATTTCTTTGAGATTTTCCTTTTCCATCTGGTTTATGTTTTCGAGGTAAGAAACTAAAGCACCCACCTGATCGTTTAAAACCATATTACCTAGAACAATTTTATAGGATTGTTTACTTTTAAACATAAATAAAAAACCCAATTGCCTTCCAAAATCATCTTTCGAAGCGTGTAAACGGATATTTTGTAGCCCTTCAATTAGAATAGAAAAAGCACGTTTGATAATTTTCTTTTGATCCCCAAAAGTCACCATCATCTCTTCTACATTCGAAGCAATTCCATTGATAAAATCTTGGGAAAAAACACCAAAATGATTAACGGCAATTGAACTATTGTCATCTCGTGTGGTCTTATCCAAGTATGACAAATATAAATTTCGAATGTCCGGCACTATAATACTATTTTGTGTATTCATCGCTTAGTGAACTTATATTTAACTAATATACAAATTAGGATGATTTAATTGGAACGAAATGAACAAAACACACTTCCAATTTACCATTTACGGCAAAATTTTCTTTTTTCGTAAAATTTAGAATAAAATGACAGAAATTATAACCTAAATATATACCAATTGAAAAATTTCATTTCCATTCTATTTCTTGCACAATCTTGGCAACAGCTGGACAAATTTCTATATTTTTTAAGGTAAGATCTAAAATTTGGTGCATATTCTTACGATCCGTGTGCGGGTATTCTCGACATGCTAAAGGACGAAAATCATATATACTGCAGGTATTATCTTTCTCGAGGAAGGAACATGGCGATTGTTTTAAAACGTAATCACTGTCTTCGTCGAAACGCAAATAGGTTTCAATAAATTCTTTTTCTTTTAAACGCAAGTGCTTTGAAATTCTTTTAATATCTACATCCCGAAATATAGGACTTGTTGTTTTACAACAGTTTGCGCAATCCAAGCAATTAATTTTCTTAAAAACTTTTGTATGTTGAACGTGGAATGCAGTATCCAAATCCTTTGTTTTTTTTTGTTTAAATTTTTGAAAAGTCTTCTTTAAAGCTTCTTTTTCAGCTTGCGATTTTTCCAGTAATTGACGAAGTTCCTGTTTCAAATTAAGATGTATTTTTAGCGCATAACTTTGCGTATCTTGCAATATTTACTTGCGAATTTAATGAAAACATGGATAAATTTGATTTAATAATTATTGGCGGAGGTCCAGCTGGATATGCTGCAGCAATGCGTGCAATTGATTTTGGGAAAAATGTTTGTCTCATCGAAAAGGATAAAATTGGTGGCGCAGGAGTTTACAATGGCGCATTGTCTTCAAAAACACTATGGGAAATTGCCAATAGAGTTGCGAGTATCAATGAAACAATTGTTTCCAATGGCCGCTCTCCATACCAGATTTCGTGGACAGAAGTTAAAAAAACTTTGGATGAAGCAATGTTTGAACGTAAATTCCAATATTCGTGTCATATAAAATTATTGCAAACGGAGACCATGCAAAAACTGTTGCATTACGAGCGTGGAAATGCAACCTTACTTTCGAAAAACGAGGTGAAGATTTTACATGAAGGTGAAGAAAAGATTATTTCTGGTGAAAATATAATTCTTGCTACCGGAAGCCGACCAAGAAAAGTTCCGAATATTTTAGTAGATGAAAAAACAATTCTCACGAGCGATGGAATTGAACAAATTGATAATTACCCCAAAAGTCTAGTGATCGTTGGCGCAGGTGTAATTGGATGTGAATACGCTACAATTTTTTCCAATTTTGGAAAAACAAAAGTTTATATTATAGATCGGCAAGAACGTATTTTACCCTTTGAAGATGAAGATATTTCAAATTTAGTAGCTTCTAATTTTAGAAATAAAGGAGTTGTGATTCACTCCAATGCGAAATTGGAACGTATGGAAACCATCGATGGTGAGGTGGAATATGAATTGTCTTATCCAGATGGAAAACGTGAAGTTATTCGGGTAGAAAAAGCATTGTTATCCATTGGTAGAATTCCAAATATTGAAAATTTAGGTTTAGAAAATGCTGGTATTTTGTTATCGAAAAGAGGAATTCACATTGGTGATGAGGACACGCGCACAAATATTCCCAATATTTATGCAGTTGGGGATGTCTCTGGGCGAATAGCGCTTGTAAATATGGGAGAAATCGAAGCGCGTCATGCGGTCGAAAAAATGTTCGGAAATAAATTAGATACATTAAGTTACGAAACCATATGTACGATTATGTTTTTAAATCCAGAAGTGGCTGCAGTTGGATTGAATGAGCAACAATGCGTTGAAAAAAATATTCCTGTAAAGGTTGTCAAAGTAGACTATTCTGTCATTTCTCGTGCAATTGCAATGCGAAAAACGCAAGGATTTTTCAAGATAATTGTAACCAACGACAAAGAAATGCACATTCTTGGTATGCGCGCCGTTGGAGAACATGCATCTTCCGCTATTCAAGCAGTTGGTTTGCTTATGAAATTGAATATGCCAATTGAAGTTCTATCCGAATTGATTCACCCACATCCGTCAATTGTAGAAGGGATTCAGGAATGTGTTAGAATGTTGTTGAATAAATCAATCTTTAAATCTTCCGTTTTCAAGGACAAATTAGCGTGTTATTCATTAGTGGATGGCGTAAAAACACCTTTGGAACGATTGTGAAATTTAAACAAACCAAATTATCACGTTCATAGAAAAAGAATTTATTTTCCTTTTAATTCCATTGCTTTCAAGGTATTGATCATCAAGGAAGCGATAGTCATTGGACCTACTCCACCTGGAACTGGCGTAATAAATGAACATTTTTTAGAAACTTCCTCATAATTCACATCGCCTTTCAATCGCCATCCTCTGGCACGCGAGGGATCATCCACACGTGTAGTTCCAACATCGATAACTACAGCGCCTTCTTTTACCATGTCACCTCTAACGAAATCCGGCTGTCCGATTGCAGCTATCAATATATCTGCCGATAGACAAATTTCACGAATGTTTTTGGTTCGGCTGTGCGCTAATGTTACTGTGCAATTTCCAGGATTTGCATTTCTTCCAAGCATAATACTAAGCGGCGTACCAACAATGTTGCTTCGTCCAAGAATAACGCAGTTTTTGCCTTCTGTTTCTATATTGTTGCGCTTCAATAATTCTAAAATTCCTGCTGGAGTTGCCGGTAGGAATCCAGGTAAATTCAGTACCATGTTTCCTAAATTAACTGGATGAAAACCATCGACGTCTTTTTTAGGATCAATAGCTTGAGTAATTTTCATTTCATCAATGTGCTGAGGAAGAGGTAATTGCACAATAAAACCATCAATAGATCTATCCTCATTCAAAGCATAAACTTTTGCCAGTAATATTTCTTCTGGAACAGAATCATCGTAGCGAATCAGTGTACTTTCAAATCCAATTTGATCACATGCTTTGACTTTTGCGCCAACATAAGTAAGTGAACCGCCATCATTTCCGACAAGAATTGCTGCCAAATGCGGAATTTTTTTTCCGTTTTTCTTTCGCTCCTGCACTGCTTCTGCAAGTTCCTTCCTGATTTCATCCGCCGTAGCTTTTCCGTCTAATATGTGCATCTGAGCTATTTTCTGCAAAGATACATTTGTACACTCAGATTTGAAAGAAACAGCTAGATTCTTTTGAAAAAAGTTCTACCTTTAAAGTCTAAAAAAATTGAATAATGAAGAAGCTATTAATTTATATTTTCACCAGTTTAACATTGGCAATTTCAGCACAAACAAAAACGATTGAAGGGGTAGAATTAGGTCTAGATGGATTTGTTGGCGCATCAACTTTAGGCGGTTCCTTTGGTATAGGTCCAAAAATCGGACTTCGTTTTAATGAAAATTTAATTTTGGGACCTTCATTTAGAGTTCAAAGAAGTTGGTCAAATAATATTGGGCAAAAATTTGGCTACACGATTTTTGGCGGTGGAATGTTTTTGCATGGGCGTTATAAGAACGTTTTGTTTGGGGGCTTTGAATTTGAAATGTTAAAAAGTCCGATTAGTTATACAGTTGTTAATTCTTCTAAAAACTGGATTCCAAGTTTGTTTATATGCGGCGGATTTTCGAAAGAATTCAACCAAATTGTGCGGTTAAATGTAGGTCTTTACTATGATGTAGTTAACCACGTTAATAGTCCATTTAGACAAGCTTATTTTGTTAAAGTAACCAACCAAGTTGGGCAAGTTGTAAAATATGTTCCTATGATTTATAGAATTTCATTCTATTTCCCAATTGGGCGAAAAGACAATGATTCGAAAACAAAAACCACTGAAGAATTAGAAGAATCGGAATATTAAATTTAATATTTAGTAAAAAAAAACGGCAATCAATGATCGCCGTTTTTATTAAAAATTTAGAATTTTCTTAGAATCCTTGACCTTGCTGCGGCATAGCTTGTTGCGGTGGCTCTGGTTTTACAAAACTCCCTGCTTTTGCATAATCTACCAATTCAATTACGAAACACAAGGACTCGCGTCCCATTTGCTCGCCATACGCTAACTGCCAAGGAATGTAAACGCGGTATTTACCGCCTTTTTTCATTTTTGGAACAATATACGTCCAACCCGGGATTACGCCACCGTCAAGCTTTAATGCAACAGCATCTGTAGTTCCTTTTTGTTTTTTCATTTCGTACGAACTTTGCACTGTATCTCCTGTCGCAGAAGTTAGAATATATTCCACTTTAACATCATCTGTTGCACTTGGGCTTCCACCTTTTCCTTCGGAAATAACCTGCAAAACAATGCCATTATCAAATACTTGTGCGCCTGATATTTTTTTGGCTTGATCCATCATTATCTTGCCATTCTTCACGTTTAAAACTTTAATGAAATCTTGAATCATTTTTTGTTTGTTCTCCTCAGAAATAAGTGTGTCTTTTTTCAATAATCCATGTCGGAAACCGATATTCACCATTTTCAAGTCTATCATTTCTAGACTTTTCATTTGTTTCATATCTTGGTAAAATGCGTATGCCGTTAATTTACCTAGACATTGTGCGCCTTGTTTAGCGTAGGTTGAATCAAAATCCTGAAAGTTGGGGCCGAATAACTGTGTTAATGTAGCCTCGCAATCGATTGGTTTATTGTTATTCATATTTCCAGCAAATCCTTTTGCCACCTCTGCCATATCTAAGCGATCTATATTTGGATCTTGCGTTCCAACAATAGTTTTTGCATTCATTGCACCTAAAACATAGGAAAGTCGGTCTTTCTCTGAAACTAGATTTACAACCTCCTCTTCTTGTTCTGTTTTATTTCCACAACTCATTATAAGGAGTGGAAGGAAAATAAAAATCATTTTTTTCATTGTGTAATAGCTAAAAGTTCAACATCAAAGATCAAAGCACTGAAAGGTTTTATTGGTCCTCCTGGGTGCGGATTTGCGCCATACGCCAATTCTTGCGGGATATACAATCTATATTTTGAACCGACCGGCATTAATTGCAAAGCTTCTGTCCATCCCGGAATTACTTGGTGTACACCAAAAGTTGCAGGTTGATTTCGTTCCACAGAACTATCGAAAACTGTTCCATCAATCAACGTACCATGGTAATGCACTGAAACCGTATCTGCTGCTGAAGGTTTTTCACCATCACCTGGAGTTATAACCTCATACTGAAGACCTGAAGCAGTTGTATGAATTCCACTTTTCGTTTTATTTTCGTGCAAAAATGCTACGCCTAATTCTCTGTTTTGGCCAAATTTAGCTTCCCCAGCATTTTGTAGGTAATTTTGTATGATTGTATTTGCCATTTCCGGCGTATATTTTGGATCTTTCCCTTCGAAAGCATCGGCAATTGCTTCTGCTAAAACCTCTGGAGAAATCCCGTCTAAATCCTGCTGCATCAAGCTTCCTGCAATACTCATCCCAACGCAGTAGCTTACTGCTTTAATTTCTTCTGTCATTTGTGTAATTATTTTGCGCAAAAATAAGCAGAAAAGTCGAGCTGTTAAAACAACCCGACTTTCTTATTGTTAATTAAACTTATTTTAGTGCTTTGTAAAATCCAAGTTGTAGGTTACGCCTATTTGAAGTGTATGGTTTCGCTCCATTTTAACACCATCTGATTTTACAATAAATTGGTTCAAATACCCCAATTGCGCTTGGAAATTTTTAGTGAATCTCCACCCAATTGCACCATACAATCGATTTTGATCCAAAATATTCTTACCGATTCCCTTTCCAAAACCTAAAAAAGGTTCGTCGTAAACCGAGAGAAAAAGTGTGTTATCTTTCAATTCTTTTCGAGATAAAGGAACGGTTAGTAAAAATCTGTAACGGAATCGCTGGCGAAACAAAAAACCATCTTGGAGAAAGGAACCATCCGAATTTTTAGTCCAATTTTCAATGAAACGTTGTTCCAACCTATATCGGTGTTGAATTTCTACCCTTCCAATCTTATTTTTCAGGATATATTGCTCCCAAATTCTGTGCTCGTTACTGCTGTGAATTATAGGTTGTTCACCATATTGAAACGAATGAATCCATCCATAGCCAAGTGTTATTTGGGTATTTTGTTTGGTATAATAGTCTACTCCTAATCGCAAGAGAGATTGTTGCCAATTTTCAAATAAATCACTTCTGCGCCATTGGTATTCCGTATGTATACCCCAGCGTTCCGTAAGTTTATGGTTTCCATTATACATCACCCAAGCGTGGGATTGTGTGGAAATTTCTTTTTGAGAAAAGAAATAGTTCGAGCAAAAAAGAAATGCTAAAATTGGAAATATTTTTCTCATTTTACTGCATTGTTTTTGTGTTTTCTAATAACGGAAAGTTTGTGCTTGGAAATTGGTCTAAACTCATCTATTCCCAAAATATTCAAACTACCACCTTCACTTGCAAAATCATCTTTTAGATGGTGTAAAGTTTCAATTACCGAATGGTCAACCAAAACGCAATCACGGACATCAAAAATTACATCTGATGAATATGGAAACTTCAATAACTCTTTTTTTACTGGAATAAAGTTACTAAATACTGCTGCGCCTTTTACTTTCACGGTATTTCCATCTACTTGAGTTCTGGCGTGAAATAAACTTCTCAAAGCAACACCTCGTCCAATGTGCAGTATCAATTTTAATAAAATTCCAGCCGCAATTCCAATTAATAAGTCAGTCGCCAAAGTAACTAAAATTGTAATAACAAATACTGCAATTTGATCGTTCCCTATTTTCGCCATGTGGCCAAATTCTCTTGGGTGCGCTAATTTCCATCCAACTCCAATTAGCATTGCTGCCAAGGCTGCTTTGGGGATTAAATCACTAAAATATACAGCGAACAATAAGAAAAGTAATATAAAAATACCATGGAAGAAATTAGCCCAGCGGGTTTTACCTCCATTACTAACATTTGCAGAAGATCTTGCAACCTCGCTAATCATTGGTAAACCGCCTAAAATTCCAGCAATAACATTTCCAATTCCAACAGCAATAAGATCTTTATCTGAGTTTGATTTTCTTTTGAAAGGGTCAAGCATATCGATTGCTTTAATTGTCAATAAAGCTTCAAGACTTCCTACAAGAGCAAACATTACTACAAATTTAATAAAGGTTCCGGTTTGAGAAAAGCCATCAAAACTTACATTCACACCAATAATATCTGCAAAACCTTTTTTAAATTCCAAAAGTGGCGCAAACCCTTTTTTGATTACTTCGCCAGCTTCATTTTTGACTTCTGCTATGTTATGAATTCCCAAGTACATTGCTAGAGGAATTGCAACAATTAATACAACCAACGCAGCAGGGATTTTTTTAAGTGCTTTAACAGGTAACATTGGCCAACCGAAAACGATAACTAAACTTGTTAATCCGACAATTGCGAC
Source organism: Flavobacteriales bacterium (assembly GCA_947476955.1). GTDB lineage: Bacteria > Bacteroidota > Bacteroidia > Flavobacteriales_D > Crocinitomicaceae > M0103. The sequence goes on along the minus strand of CANJSS010000012.1, from coordinate 8,760 downwards.
ATCCTTATATTTAAAAAAATTAGCAAAAGTGTTTTTTAACTCCGCTAATAATTCAACTGGCTCAACCATTGGTTTTCCTAATTCTGTCAGTGGATTCATTCCTACAAGAATGTGTAACTGTTTACTAATAATAATTATTCCAATAGCTGCAAGCATGCCATGCACAGCGGAAAGCGGAAAGAAATCACCTAAAGAACCGAGTTTTAATATTCCAAAAAGTATTTGTAAAACTCCGGCAACTACAACTGCTCCAAGCGCTAATTTCCAACCGAGATCAGAATCGCCATGACCTAATTCAGCCACAGCTCCTGCAACAATTACTATCAATCCTGCGGCTGGACCTTTTATCGTTAAGAGCGACCCAGCGAAAAAACTTACTACCAAACCACCTATCATTGCGGTAATTAAACCATAAATTGGCGGAAAATCACTCGCTCCAGCGATACCTAAACTTAAAGGTAATGCTAATAAAAAAACTAAAAATCCAGATAGAGCATCTGCTGAGAAGTTTTGTTTTAATCCTTGAATTCCATCCAAAGGAATATTTTTTTTATTTTTCAAATTCATTGTTTATAATTTAAAATTAATCTAATTTAATTAAGCTGAGCGTTTTGCTGCACCTATCTTATTTTTACTTGCTGGACCTAGAAAAATTCGTGCATAGATGCGAATTGCAGCAAGGCCATTGATGATTAAACTTAATGCAATAAATGCTGCTAAAAGCACTTGGTTTTCATGCACGTGTGAGAAGATCAAATCTTCTCCGATAAACGTTGGAGTAATTGGGAAACCAGCAACTCCTAGACATGCAATTAAAAATACAAGCGCAATTTTTGGATGTTCCTGAATATGGCCGTAAAATTGATCCAAACTAACCCATTTTTCTAATTTTCGCAATCGCTGAATACATAGATAACCTACAATTCCAGAGACTAGAACGCCACTTAGATACCAAATATGGTGTGAGAAATCAAAATGTTCATTGAAAGATATTGCGAGTGCAATACTTAAATGGTTGGTGATAATCAAACTCCAACTTAGGCGAACACTTGCTCTTTCTGTGAATGCTTTTATCACCATTACCAAGCCTAACAACCCATAAATCAAAGGTAGATAGAACTTCCATGTCGGATTGACCAGTTTTGGATTATAGGCTAGGATTATTCCCGAAATAAAAACCACTGCAAAAAGCACAAATACATTTTTAAAGGTTAAAAAACTTAGCTTTGAACCAAATCGTTTTAAGGGATTCCACAAATTTTTATACATAAACGTATCCAGATTCCATTCCTTCAAACTCATTATATATAAGGAATATTCCAATCGTTTTGGCCAAGAATCCTCAATTGTTTTGCGGCGAGGAATGTAGTTATAAAACTGCTCTCTAATCTTGTAGCTTACCACGGATGGTGAAACCAATAATTGGTAAGTTCTCAGAAATGCATTTCCAGCCACGTGAACCAAAGCAATGGTTTCGAGTCCGAGTGCAATTTCAATAAATATCAGACCAATTTGTGCTATCGAGGAATATGCGATTTGACTTTTGACTGTTGCTTGCACCCGCGCCGAAAAAGTTGCTGTCAAACTTGTAATTAGGCCAATACTGCCAACAAAAATTCTAAATGAAATCTGGTGTTCCCAAAAATGGTATGTTCTCATCATTAGAAACACCCCAATATGCACCGAAAGTGAACCATAAAATATTGCACTTGAAGGCGTTGGACCTTCCATTGCGCGCGGTAACCATGAGCAAAAAGGAAATTGTGCAGATTTAGCTGCAGCTGAAATAAAGATCATAATAGAAATCACAAAACCAATCATGGAATGATTCGCTAAATGTTCATGCACCAGTTCATAATTCCCAAGTTTATAGAAGGAAATATTCTCATGCCATAAATGGTGACTCAACCACATTGCTAAAATAACACCCACATCACCGATACGGTAAATAGAGAAAACCTTCACGGCATTTTTCACAGGAAGATATCTATCCCGATAGAATGCAATTAACATAAAAGAGGAAATTCCCAAAATCTCCCAGCCGATAAACATCGTTTCAAGATTACCAGAAAATATAACGATATTAAATCCTAAATAAAAGAATAAAATCACGTTAAAGAAACGTTTGTAACCCTCTTCTCTGTGCAAATAATAGCGGCTGTAAATGGTAATAATAAACGTTAGAATAGCCCCTAAAAGTAAATAAGTTGCAGTTATTCTATCAAAATAAAAATCTACGTAGAAATCGTAGTCCTTTGCTTTGAAGATAGAAAACTCCTTGACGTTTATTACTTTTGCATTGTTAAAGACCCAGAAGGAAATAAAACCTACTGCTGCAAACAGCTGAATTCCAACCGTTGTAAAGGAAATCCGAGATAACAGATTCTCTTTTCGCTTCGGAATAATTAGACTCACAAGAAATCCAATTAACGGAAGCACTATAAATACATTAATGAACCATTCCATAATTCGCATCTTTTAAAATATAAACAGGTAAATTATCATGGGTTGATTCGATCAATTTTTCCACATCTGAAACTTCAGGAAGTTTTTTGTTTACAGGAAAATATGGAATAAATTTTTCTTCTGAAAAGACATAAATTTCCTTTGTTTCAGGATTTACAGCTGCAAGTTTTACCCAATCGTTTTTGAACCATTCATAGGTAGAAGGATTTCGTTGGATTGTTTTCAAGACAACGGAAGGAAAATGTTCGACAACAACAAGAAGACGCAAAGGATCATGCACTTCAATCATCTGACTTGGCAATCCAGTTCTTAAATCTCCGTCGATTCCATTTGCAACGCCCAATAATCCCATCACATTGTGCGGTAATTTTGTACCCGCACCAAGTTTATTATTATCCACTCTTGAGAAATAATATTCTAAATTGATTCCCCCACAAACTGGTGCTACAGCATTCAAAATTGTCAATAAAAAATCACCTTCCATATCTGTGGAATAATCGAAGGAATTAAGAAAAGATCTCCGATCGAGAAATATATTTTTCGAGAAATTTCTTCGTCCAACCAATGCAAGCGCGTTTGTTGCGTGGTTTAATTCTGGTCGAGGTTCAAATAGCGAGACCGTTCTTAGTTTTACCTTTTTGTGAATTTTCAGAGCAGATTTCTTTGAATTTATCAATACAAAACGCCGCGAACGCTCTTTGGCATTTGAAATAAGAGCAGCTTCAAATTTTTTAGCATTTAAAATATGCTGCTTAAAATTACTGTCTGAAAGCACTTTTAAATCGTAGTATACCATCTCATCTCGGGAAGTATCGTGCATTCCGCCAATAAACTGCGTTGAAACAGGAATCTCTAATCCGCGACTTTTTAAAATCTGACGGACTTTAGGATGATTTCCCATGTGAGAAACTACGCGCGCATTTACTGAACCTGGTCGACCGGAACATGCGCCACAGTCGTATCCAGCATAATGCGTATTGTTCGCGCTACTCGCTCCGTGTCCTAAAACATAAATCAATGGCGCAAAATCCGTAATTAAACCGATACTTCTCAGTAATCCTTCCACTCTATTTGCCATTTCTTCGATCGTAAAACCAATTTGCAAACCACTTTCGTTAACTTCCCCATTCATATTCTCAATAGACAAAACAGAATGTTTATCCATGTGGCGAAAGGAAGTTACAGATGCTGCATTTAATGTTGGTTTAAATACCGCTAAAAACAATCGCAATGCTGACCAAAAACCCAAGGTATGTGTCAATATCCAGCCCGAAAGTAAACCATGTGCGTGTTTTTCGAAATGGAAATCTGTTTTCGCCCGGCTTGTATTTTCGATTTCCTTTATCACGTATTTTGGCGTTACTGGCGCAGGGCATACTTTGGTGTAAAAATTACTGTTTTCTGGCTGGAAATAAAATTCCACATTAAAAAAACCTGCTGTTCCAAATGTTTGGCATGCCTCATCCTCGTGTTCAATATACCTTCGGATAGAACATTCGCGGTCATCGATACAAAAAAGCGCTTGAAATGTTGGTTTTTTAGCTTGCTCTGCAATCTGGGTAGGATACTGCAACCCTTTCAAAACCTGATCAAAATACGTCCATTCGAAAGCTTCCTGCCAAATTTGTTTTACTGCGCTGGATTCTTTCAGTTGGACAGGAGTAAAAAGTTGTTCCGGTAACGTTTCTAATTTTAAGCCGAGAGGCGACCAAATTGTTCCGAAATAATCATCCAAAGCATCAATTTCAAGCAGGAGTTCAAAAATAATCAACTCCTCTAATGTTATTTTTTTCGAATCGATTAGAGCAGTTGGATTTTCTTCAATTACGGAGATAATTCCAGACCATCCTGGGTGTGCAAATTGCTGATCAAAAATATATTGCTCGTAGAGATTAGAATCTCCAACAACGATTTTCAGCAGACTTTCCAAGCTGAAGTTTTCGTTAATCAGAAAATCCTTTACCCTTTTAGTTTTAAAGAAGCTCACTAGGCTATTGCGCTCCAATTCTTTGATGGATTGGAGAAAGCCCATTTCGCTTGTCGGAAAATTCCAAATAGATACGCCCTGATCGAGATAACTCCCTATAATTCGAAATAAAATTGGATGCACTAATGAATCTAGGTCAATCTTGTAAAATGACTTCCAATTAGCTCTTAATAGTCCAATTCGTGGGATTTCTTCTTCAAGAAATGGTTGTTTGATAAGTTTATCCTTCCAAATTTGAAGCGGAAATTCTTTTTCTTCTATAATCCTATCTAATACAGCTTCATTAATTTTACCTTCCTTAAATAATTTTCGATACGCATCGATTGAAAGCAAAACTTTATATCCAAAGATTTCATGGGCTTCATTTATTCCTTCAAAAAAAGTTGATTGTTGAAAAGCATGCAATGTATTGTGGTGAATAAAATCTTTTAAAGGTGCCTGTGCAGGCAAATAATGTTTTAATTCTTCTAATGTCCGATGAACATTAAAATCGTTGTTTTCTTTTTGCATAGTGTAATTTGATTCTAATTGAAACAACTTATTTTAAATACAAAAAATTTAAAGAGTAACCATATCCTGTTCTTTGCCAGCAAAAGGCAAAATAATTATCTTTTAATTTTCATTGAAATACCTGGCGGTAATTCGTAACTATTTGATAATCAAATAGAAAAAAATTAAATCAAATTTTAATACAGCGAATCCATAACCAAAGTGGAATCTTTGCTACGGATAAAAAATAGTAGGTGTAATATTCGTTACTTCTTTTCTGACTAAAGAAGAAATCCTTTTCAAATGAAAAATCAAACGTTATATCTTTAAAGAAATCATTCTCCTCGTAAGGATCTTTTTCCAGAACAAAAGAAACGATTGGAATGGAGTGAGCGTCGGTAAATTGTAATTTTTCCTTTACTGATTGTGTTAATTGAATTTTGGAATTTCCAGAAATTTCTAGAATCGAAGACAATGCAATACTGCTACTCATTAAGAGTACTGTTAAAAAACAGAATATTTTAGCAATTAAAATTTTCATCTAATTCAATTAATACTGCAAAGTTCTAAATAAAACTGAAAAGTTGTATTTTTTATTAAAAAAAATCATCTCTCAAACTACATTTCTTTTTTACCTTTGACTGCGTAGAATTTTAAAGAACATTATCGTACTTACTATGAAACACTTGAAATTCGTAAAGTTACTTCTACCCTATTTTTTACTGGTTATTGTTCTTTTTTTCTCTTACACCTATTTTTTGAAGGATTTATACTGGAATAATGTAAAACAATCCCTTAAAATCGAATCTTCTTTAACGAATCAAAATATAAAACTTCAAAAACACGCCGCCCAAAAAAATATCCAAGCATTGGAAATTGAAATTATCGGCACGACAAAGGAAAATATCACGGTTCTCTTTGGTACTTCGAAGCAACAAGTAACATGGCAAATAACTTTAAAAAAAGGTAAGATTAATTTTTCCAATTCCATCGAATGGACTTCAGACTACTGCTTTATTAAAATTTTAAATTTAGATACTAAACGTTCAAGTGTACGGATGGATTACCAGTTTATTGGAAAAAATTAACACCTAAAAAAACTTTAAAACAAGATAATATAAACCCAGATTGCTAAAAATAGCTTAATTTTAAGTTGTAAAAATTTAGAGCTAAAAGTCTAACAATCTTATTATTATAAAATAGAGGGGAATTTTAACATTATGAATGAAATATTTACGACACTTCGACTAGAGATCATTGAAACACTTGTTTTAATTTTCGCTATGATTAGTATTAAACTAGCTACTACCAAAGCTATCAAGCGCATTCTAAGTAGTTTGGAATTTGATTTACAGCGGAAAAGAATTTCTCAAAAAATAGTAAACTTATTTATTCTATTGGTTGGCGGAATAATTTTAGCAGGAATCTGGAACATCGACAGAAAGGAATTGATTGTTTTCTTTACATCGGTTTTGACAATTCTTGGAATAGCATTTTTCGCACAATGGTCAATTTTATCAAATATCACCGCCAGCTTGATTTTGTTTTTCAACCATCCCCTTAGAATTGGGCAATTCATTCAAGTTTTTGATAAGGAATATACGGTAGAAGGAAAATTGGAGGATATTTCCTTTTTCTTTATGCACGTTCGAACGAAAGAAAATCAAATTGTAACAATTCCGAACAATTTGGTTTTGCACCGTACAATTTTAATGAAAACAGAAGATTCGAAGGAGGATTTTACAACTGAACTTTGAGTTGAAGTAATTCTGATTTTCCACCATCGCTATCTGTTACAACGATGCAGTGAAAAGAATTTTCGGAAGATTCCTTGAGACTTATTGATTCTACCTTGATACGCAAAATTTCTTGTTTGTTTGCAATCAAAACACATTTTGGCACCGCATGATTTTTCAGAGAATTTATATTCAATACGCCGATGAAACTGCCCAAAACTTGACCATCTACAACCCAATCAGCAGTATTTTCAACAGAAGCAGTGAAGACAATTCGTTGAAATTTCTCATCCGCCGACGCCCCAGAAAATCCAGCACGAATTCCTTCAATTTCAGGCAAATCAATCGTTTTTACTTTTATTTTAACTTTTTCTTTAGTGCCGTTTAGGTAATCGATAAAATGCTGTACTTTGAGAAAAATCAATTTATTTTTTCCACGATTAAACAAAAACAAGTAGTCACCTAATACGGCAGCTGCCTCGATATTCAATTCCCCTTCTTTTAATTTTGCTTTTTCGAGGATGGTGGAATAAAAATCGGTTAAATCAAATTTATGTAGGGCAACAGATTTATGCACGGCATTTTTTAATCTAACTAGAACGCCATTGAAACGAGTCGTTTTCGAACCAGATCCAAAAATAAACAATGCAGAATCTCCTTCCCAGATGAGCGATGTCATCGCCTCAAAATCGTGTTTTTTACTTTTTGGAATTATGCCGTTTTTACCGATATTATCCATTGGAAAAAACGGGTGTTTTTCTTCTAATTCAAACGCATTGTTTAACTCAAATAACCATGGTGAATTATCGCCAATTAGCCAGTAATTTCCATCTTGGAATTCAATACCAGATGCAGAAGGTATTTCAGGAAGCGTTACTCTTTTTTCTAAACTAACATTCATTTTTTCGCCTGAATTACATGCACTTAGCAGAATAGTTGCAGAAATTATCAGAAGGTTTCCTTTTCTCATCGTTGAACGAAAGTAGATAATATTCACCCTACAAAAACAAAAAACACGTTTTAAACTAAATTGAAGTGTTTTTCCGACTCTTCCACAATATAGCCACCAATTGCAAGTGAAGCAGTTGCAGCAGGAGAAGGAGCGTTCAAAACATGAATAGAATTTCCGTGGTATTCGATTCTGAAATCGTCGCGTGTATCGCCATCTTGTCTCAAAAGCAAAGCGCGAACTCCAGCTCTTCCCGGTTTAATATCATCCATTGTTAAGGAAGGAACCATTCGCTGCAAGGTTTTTAAAAATAGACGTTTTGAAAACGCACGACGGTATTCGTTGATTCCAAAAGCCATATTACTAAAGAATAATCGCCAAGTTCCACGGTAAGTTAGCGCATCCCACGTATCGCGGAAGGAGAAATCCGTTTTGTTGTATCCTTCCCGTTTGAAGGTAAATACCGCATTTGGTCCGCATTCAATTTCACCATCTGTCATGCGCGTAAAGTGAACACCCAAGAAGGGAAAGTCTGGATTTGGAACTGGATAAATCAAATTTTTAATTTTATGTTTTCCTTGTTCCGTCAATTCGTAGTAATCGCCTCTGAATCCAACGACCTTTTCTTTCAGCTGCACGCCATCTTTTTTTGCCAATCTATCGGCTTGCAATCCTGCACAAAAGATTAAATACTTTGCTTCAAAATCGCCATTATTTGTTACAATCTTGGAGAATTTTTCTCCTTTTTCTATCGAAAAAACCTCGTGGCTCAGTTTCAGTTCGCTTTTTGGATTAATTGCCATGGCCAATTCAACCATTTTTTCTGTAGCAGCGCGAAAATCTATAATTCCAGTGCAAGGCACCCAAATTCCTCCGATACTTTCTACATGAGGTTCGTGTTCTTTCACTTGTTCTGCTGTGATCCATTCGATTCCCTCAATTTTATTTTCCAAACCGGTTTGAAATATTTTTTCCATGTTTGGTAGCTCAGAAGGATCTGTTGCCACGACAACTTTACCGCATATATCGTGTTTGATTCCATGTTCCTTTGCAAATGCGACCAATTCATGTCTTCCTTCAATACAGTTTTTCGCTTTGAGAGATCCCGGTTTGTAGTATAATCCGGAATGAAT
>CANJSS010000011.1 GCA_947476955.1 Flavobacteriales bacterium | reverse complement strand
GTTTCAAACTATTAAAAGTCAGCTGTTTTTAGCCATACAAGACTCAAAAAGTTGCACGCAATTGAAACTGGCAATACATGCTTTATTGAATCTAAATATGCGTTACATGCAGTTTTGGCCAGAAATAAAAGTGCTGGAAACCCCAGTTGTTTTAGCAAAAGAAAAGGATCCAATGGAACTTTTGACAGATTTACAAAAATTGAAAGATCGCGGTATTCAAACATTTTATGATTTGAGTAAAATAATAGATTTTGAGGGTAACAGCATAGGTTATGAGTCGCAGCGCTTATATTTGCTGCATAAGAAGGAACTAGAATGGAAGAAGATATCTTTGGGAATTTAAGAATTCAACTGGAATTACTGGAATGGCCAGCAGTTTACCTTTTTAAATTTATTGTACCCAATGAATCGGAAAAAATCGCGTTAGTAACTGCTTTTTTTAACGAAAGTGCAGATCTTATAATGCACCCATCAAAAAACGGAAATTACATGAGTATTTCTGTAAAAGAAATGGTGTTGGAAGTAGATTCTATTCTTGAAATATATATAAAAGCGTCGAAAATTAAAGGGGTAATTACGTTATGATGATTTTAATGGGTTTTTCAATTTCAAAACTGGTAATCGGGATTCTATTTGTCTCCTTACTGCTACTCTTGGGATATATTTTGTACAAAAAAGTTCTTGCTTTTGTTGGAAAAGGGGTTCCTGTAAATACAGATTATTGCGTCTTGTATAGCCTGGAGAAAGATCCTGTTGCTGGTGAAATGGAAATATATTTCACAACAAAAGAACCTAAAAAGGTTGCAATTGAAATTTTAAATGAGGATATGAATTTGTGCGAATTAGTCGTTGAGAAAGATTTCAATGAGGGTGGACACATCATTCGATTTGATTCAAAAAAAATACCAAATGGCACTTATTTTTATGGTTTGCGAACAGAAAATCAGAAGACTGTAAAAAAAATCAACATAAAAAACCTATGAATTGATTGCATTTGAGATTGAACAATCCCCAAAAAAATATAAAATCTAGTCATTACATCACAAAAAGTAATTAATTTTAGCAAACGCTTAAAACAATAAAGAATTAACAAAAAAAATAAAATTATGGCTTTAGAAATTACAGATGCTAACTTCGAGGAATTAGTATTAAAATCAGATAAACCGGTAGTAGTGGATTTTTGGGCAGAATGGTGTGGACCGTGCCGTATGATTGGGCCAGTTATCGAAGAAATGGCAAACGAATACGAAGGCAAAGCGCTAATCGGTAAAGTAAATGTTGATGCTAATCCTGGCGTTTCTGCTAAATTTGGTGTGCGAAATATTCCAACCATCTTGTTTATTAAAAATGGAGAAGTTGCTGATAAATCTGTTGGGGCAGTTCCAAAAGCACAATTAACATCTAAATTGGATGCGATTTTATAAAAATAGATTACCACAGAAATAAAATTTAAGTAAACCGTTTCATTCGCTTGGAACGGTTTATTTTTTGCGTCAAAGTCTTTCGTATCTTTGCAGAAAATTTTCAAATGGACTCATTTATACGTCGGTTAAAATATTATGGAATAGGTTTCGGAATCGGACTTTTTTTTGTTTTCTTTTTCTTCCAAAATCGAGGTTGTTCTTGGTTACCTGCAAACAGAGTGAAAAATAGTTTCTTGGATCGGGTAATCGTTTTGCCTGAATCTCAACTGAAATTGATGCGGGCAAAGAATCTTACAAAAGAAGATATTATTAACGTTTTGAACGATGGAGAAGTAATTTTCGATAAAAGTGCAAAACAAGGTCAAACAAAAGTTTACTTAATCGAGAAAGAATTTGATTCCAAGGGAGTAATTAGTTTTTTCTTTACACTGCCGAAAGAAAGTTTTATTTCTGAAGTTCATTTCGCTAAAAAAACGGCTCAAAATGTTTCCGAAAAAGCAGCTTACAAAGTAAAAAACTCAACTTCTGGATTTGGAGAGATTTTGCATTTCCCAAAGGAAGAAAATTTAATTTTTGCGGATACATCTAATTTTGTTACGTGCCAACAAGAGGCGCTTGGACTTATCAATGCACTTGATATTTTTAGTTTGATTAAAAAAAATGGAAGAATTGACTTTTCAAAAACCCAATATGGTATTCGACCAAAACCAGAGCATTTTATAGTTTTTATCGATAAGAAAAACCGTGAAATTGGGTGCAAAGCAATTTGGTATAAAAATAAAATTAACATTACCGCGTTTGAACTACCGTTTGACAACGATTGTAAATAGCTATTAAACCTTCGGTGTTGATAAAAACGCCGTTTTGCAAAAACACGATTAATAAGTTTTAATACCTTTGGAAAATGGAATTTTCAGCCGAACAAATAGCAGGTATTCTCCACGGAGATGTAGTTGGTGATCCAAACGCACTAGTTGCGGGTTTGGCCAAAATTGAAGAAGGTCAACCTGGAACACTTTCCTTTTTATCCAATCCTAAATATGAAGAATATATCTACACAACTAATTCCTCTATTTGTATTGTAAATAAAACATTTGAGCCTAATAAACCACTGCCTGCAACACTGACTTTAGTCAAAGTGGATGATGCGTATTCTTGCTTTGCAAAATTACTGGAAGTTTATAGTCAAATGAGCAAAAAACAGCCTGTAATTGAAACACCTTCTTTTATCTCTGGAAACGCTCAAATAGGAGTTGATTTGTATTTGGGAGCATTTGCTTATATCGGCGAAAATGCAAAAATTGGAAACAATGTTAGTATTTACCCGAATGTATATATCGGTGAAAATGTAGAAATCGGAAATGACTGTGTAATTCATCCAGGTGCAGCTATCTATGCGGAATGTAAAATCGGAAATAATTGCATCATACACGCTGGAGTCGTAATTGGTGCAGATGGATTTGGTTTTGCTCCAGATCAAAATGGGGAATACCAGAAAGTTCCACAAATCGGAAATGTAATTTTGGAGGACAACGTTGAAGTTGGTTCGAATTCTACCATAGATAGAGCGACAATGGGTTCTACAATTATCCGAAAAGGAGTGAAGATTGATAACCTATGTCAGATTGCACACAACGTTGAAATTGGTAAAAATACAGCAATGGCAGCACAAGTTGGAATTGCTGGATCTGCAAAAATTGGAGAAAATGTCATGATTGGAGGTCAAGCAGGAATTAGTGGTCATTTAAATATTGCAGATGGAACAAAAATCGTTGCCCAATCTGGAATCCCTTCTTCCGTTAAAAAAGCTGCAACATTGATGGGATCACCCGGTATTCCGCTTGAAGATTATAAAAAATCTTATTTTGGTTTCAGAAAATTACCTTTTATCCTTACCAAATTAAATGAGTTGGATAAAAAACTAAAAGAATTAACGAAAGAATAGTTATACATGATTGAACAGCAACGAACATTAAAAAGTGCAATTAAATTGCAAGGTATTGGCTTGCACACTGGTGAGAAAGTAACAGTTGAGATTTGTCCGGCTCCGGATAACCACGGTTACAAATTTCAGCGCGTTGATTTAGAGGGTGAACCAATTATTAAAGCAGATGTTGATTTAGTTGTGGCAACGGATCGAGGAACAACGCTTGAATACAAAGGAGCACGCGTGTATACCACAGAACATATTCTTGCTGCACTTTATGGCTGTCAGGTCGATAATGCGTTAATAAAAATAGATGCACCGGAAGTTCCCATAATGGATGGAAGTTCCTTGACGTTTGTTAAGGCGATTGAGGAAGTTGGTTACGAGGAGCAACTTTCGGCTAGAGAATATTTTATTTTGGATGAAATTATTCCCTGGGAAGATACCGAAAAAGGAATTGAATTTTTAGCTGTTCCAGATCAAAACTACCGCATTACAGTTATGGTAGATTACAAATCACCTGTTTTAGGCACTCAGCATGCTTCGATGTATAATATCGGCGAATTTAAAGAGCATTTTGCAGCGTGTAGAACTTTTGTGTTTTTGCGGGAATTAGAATTTCTTGCAACCAATAATCTTATAAAAGGAGGAGACTTGGACAATGCAATTGTTTTAGTTGAGCGCACAGATGTCAGTCAAGAAGAATTAAATCGACTAGCAAAATTGCTGGGTAAGGAAGATTTGAAAATTTCAATTGATGGAATCGGTGTTTTAAATAGTACGAAATTGCAATTTGAAAATGAGCCTGCAAGACATAAGTTATTGGATATTGTTGGCGATTTAGCATTAGTTGGAAAACCAATTAAAGCACATATTCTTGCCGCTCGCCCTGGTCATTTTGGAAATGTACGCTTCGCAAAGGTGTTAAAAGATCAAATTAAAAAGCAAGAACAAGCAGGGAGGAAATTTGATTTAACAAAAGATCCTTTATATACGACATGCGACATAGAGAAAATATTGCCCCACCGTTATCCGTTTTTAATGGTGGATAAAATCATGGAGATCAATGAGAATTCAATTATTGGTGTAAAAAACATCACTATGAATGAGCCTATTTTTACTGGACATTTCCCTGGTAATCCCGTTTTTCCTGGCGTTCTTCAAATTGAAGCAATGGCGCAAGTTGGCGGAATCTTTGCTTTGAGTAAAGTGGAAGATCCACATTTGTATTCAACGTATTTCATGAAAATTGATAAGGTGAAATTCAAACAAAAAGTTGTACCTGGGGATACAGTAGTATTTGAATTATCTTTACTTTCGCCAATACGAAGAGGCTTGGTTGAAATGATTGGAAGGGCTTTTGTAAATGGTAAACTAGTAGTGGAAGCAGAAATGTTGGCGCAAATAATCAAGGATAAATAATCAAATGGTAAGTAACTTAGCACATGTTTCGTCGGACGCCAAATTAGGTGAAAACGTGATTATTGAACCGTTTTCTACAGTTTATGAAGATGTAGTAATTGGTGCTAAAACAAAAATCCATCCAAATGTTACTATTTATCCAGGAACTCGAATTGGAGAAAATTGCGAGATTTTCCCTGGCGCTGTGATAGGTGTTATCCCACAAGATTTAAAATTTGATGGGGAATATACAACCGTGGAGATTGGAAATAATACTATTATTCGAGAATGCGTAACGATTCACCGAGGAACAAAAGATAGATTGGCAACACGAATCGGAAATAACTGTTTGTTAATGACGTATGTGCACGTAGCGCACGATTGCCAGTTGGGAAACAATGTCATTTTAGCAAGTTATGTTGGATTATCTGGACATGTCGTAATAGACGATTATGCGATTTTGGAAGGAAAAGTTGCAGCGCAGCAATTCTCCCACATCGGTGCACATACATTTATTGGAGGCGCGTCATTAATTCGTAAAGATATTCCTCCATTCATAAAAGCGGCGCGAGAACCTTTGACATTTGCGGGTGTAAATTCTGTTGGAATCCGTAGAAGAGGTTATTCAGATGATCAAGTGAGAGAAATTGAAGATATTTATCGCCTTTTATACGTTCAGAATAACAATATTTCTAAAGGAATTACTGCAATTAAAGAATCAATGCCCGATACTGCTATCCGTAAATTGATCTTGGATTTCGTGGAATCTTCGGATAAAGGAATTATTCGCGGGATGATTTAATTGGTATCTTTGCCAAAAATTAAATCCAGCAAGCGTGTTTCAAAGAGGGGATAGTGTAGAATTAGAAATTTCCGATTATGCCTTCGGAGGGCGCGGAATAGCCAGGGTAGAAACTGAAAACGGTCAATATGTAGTTTTTGTTGATAATACCTTTCCTGGCCAATTGGTTAGAGCCAAAATTGAGAAAAAAAGAAAACGCCACGCTGAAGCGAAATTCCAAGATATTATTCGGCGATCAAAAGAGGAAGTTATTTTACCTTTTCAAGAGATTTCAGGCGGACCATATATTTTTGTGCCAATTGAACTGCAAGAAGAATACAAGAAAAATTCAACCTTAGAGGTTTTTAGCAGAATTTCTAATATTCGCGATTTAAATGAGCGATTTGATGAATTTATATCTTCTCCAAACCATTACTATTATCGTAATAAAATGGAATATAGTTTTTCAACTATTGAACACGATTTAGAAACGGGCGAAGAAAAAGATGGTGCCTTTGCCCTGGGTTTCAAACGACGTGGAACTTGGTGGAAGGTGGAAAGTTTAAACAAACCTAGCGGCTTATTTGATGAACAGTGGGAAACAATCCTAAAAGATGTTAGAGTTTTTCTTCAAAAAACTGGCTTGCCAGCTTGGCATCCACCAAAAAAAGAAGGTTTTTTTAGACATATAGTCGTCCGTAAATCCTTTGAGCACGATCAGTTATTGTTAAATTTAGTAACTTCCTCAGATGGAATTGAAATCTTTGACGTAGCAGCATTTGCAGATTTTCTGAAAGAAAAATTAGGGAAACGACTTGCTGGATTTCAACATACAGTAAACGACAATGTTGCCGACCGCTCGAAAATAGAAAATGGCCAATGGAAATTGGTCTGCGGGGAAGCAGTGGTCGTTGAAAAATTATTGGGATTGAATTTTGAAATTTCCATGGAAAGCTTTTTTCAGACGAATCCCAAAAGTGCCGAAAAATTGTATACCAAAGCCTTGAACTATGTTTTTGAGGAAGAAATTCCGGAAGGAAAAGTAGTGATGGACTTGTTTTGCGGAACAGGAACAATTGGACAAATTCTATCCACTCGAAAAGCAAATGTGGAGATTGTTGGCGTGGATATCGTCGCAGAAGCAATTGAAGATGCAAAAAGAAACTGCAAAAGAAATAACATCCATGGAATAAATTTTTATGCAGCAGATGTCGGGAAATTTCTGAAAGAACACCCTGAATATATAGGAACGATTTCAACAATAATTTTAGATCCGCCGCGCGCTGGAATTGCACCAAAGACATTGCTTAAAACAATCGAATTGGGAGCAGAGAATATCGTTTACATCTCTTGCAATCCATCTACACAAGCAAGAGATGCTGAAACATTAGCAAAAGCCGGTTATGCATTGGAAAAAATTTCTTTGGTAGACCAATTTCCACATACCGGTCATATTGAATCGATTGCAAAATTTAAACTGCGAACGCATGAAAGTTGAAATTCTATCGATTGGTGACGAATTATTGATTGGTCAAACGGTAAACACCAATGCAACTTGGCTTGGTCAGCAATGCTCAAAAATTGGATTACGTGTGGTGCATGTTACGACTATTTCAGATGACAAATCAGCGATTATACATGCAATTGATGCAGCATTTTTACGCAGTGATATACTATTAGTAACCGGTGGCTTAGGTCCTACAAAAGACGATATTACAAAACACACATTGTGCGAATATTTTGATACAGAATTGGAGATTCACCTACCAACATTGCAGCAAATAGAAGGTTTTTTCTCACGGCGCAATCGCCCAATGCTCGAATCTAATATACGACAGGCCGAATTACCGCAAAAATGTGAAATTTTGCCAAATTTAAACGGAACTGCCGCAGGGATGTGGTTTAATCATTCGGAAAAAGTTCTGATCAGTATGCCTGGTGTTCCTTATGAAATGAAAGGAATCATGTTGGATGAGGTTTTTCCTCGCTTGAAACAACGTTTCGAATTGGAAGGAATTTACCACAAAACCATTTTGACGCAAGGAATAGGTGAGTCCTTTTTAGCAGAAAGTATCGCCAGCTGGGAGAATGAAGTAAGAGAAAGTGGATTGGAACTCGCTTATTTACCTTCTCCAGGACTCGTGAAACTGCGCATTACGTCTTACGAAGGAATTTCACGAAAAGAAGAGATAAACGCCTATTTAACGGTGTTGAAAGATAGGTTCCCGCGCTATATTTTTGGAGAAGAGGAAGATACATTGCCACAGATTGTTGGCGATTTGTTGCGTAAAAAAAAGTTGAAGATAGGAACAGTAGAAAGCTGCACTGGAGGAGCTTTAGCCCATAGTATTATCGCAATTGCAGGCGCATCGGACTATTTTTCTGGGAGTTTTTTAACATATAGCAACGAATTAAAACAACGACTAGTTGGCGTTTCTGCAACTAATTTAGCCGAATTTGGCGCGGTTAGCAAGCAAGTTGTTGAGCAAATGGCTAAAAATGGCAGAGAAAAATTGGGAGTTGATTTGTGCATTGCAACTTCTGGAGTTGCAGGTCCGGACGGTGGAACAATTCAAAAACCGGTTGGATTAGTCTTTATTGCGATTTCATTGGCGGAAAGAACCCATTCTTTTCAGTTTCAATTTGGAGATGAGCGAGAAAGAAATATCCAAATGACAGTTCTAACCGCCTTAAATTTAGTGAGATGCGAGCTTTTAGGGTTAATAATTGAAAAAAAGTAGTATTTACTTGTAGATTTAGGAAATAAGTAGTTACTTTGCAACCCATTTTAGAATAAGGATAAAACAATAATAGATGTCACGAGTTTGTCAACTTACGGGTAAATCGGTAATGGTAGGGAATAATGTTTCTCACTCCAACCGCAAAACGAAACGTAAATTCTACCCGAATTTAATCTCCAAGAAGTTTTTTCTTCCTGATGAAGATCGTTTCGTTACGTTGAAAATTTCAACTTCAGCGTTAAGAACAATTAACAAGAAAGGTATTTCCGCTTGCATAAAAGAAGCACGCGAGAAAGGCTATCTAAAATAATCCTTAGTTCTACCCGTTGTGAAACGGTAGACTGTAAAAAAGTATAGAAATGGCTAAGAAAGCAAAAGGTAATAGAATTCAAGTAATTCTTGAGTGCACAGAGCACAAAGAGTCAGGTAAACCTGGAACTTCTCGTTACATTACAACGAAGAATAGAAAGAATACTCCTGATCGTATGGAAATTAAGAAATTCAATCCTATTTTGAAGCGTATGACGGTTCATAAGGAGATTAAATAATTGAATCATGGCAAAGAAAGTAGTAGCAACGTTACAAAAAGGTGGCGGAAAAGAACATACAAAAGTGATTAAAATGATCAAGTCTGAAAAGTCAGGTTCTTTTACTTTTAAAGAAGAAATCGTTCACAACGACAAAGTTAAAGAGTGGTTCGATAAGAACTAATCCTTACGTTAAAATATTTAGTTAAGCTTCCTTTCATTTGAATGGAAGCTTTTCTTATTTTTACCTTTTAGTTATCTCTCATAATTACCGATTAGTATATCCGTATGGCATTTTTTGGATTGTTCTCAAAAGAAAAAAAAGAAAGTCTTGATAAAGGACTTGAAAAAACGAAACATACTTTCTTATCAAAGATTGCGCGAACGATTGTTGGTAAATCCAAAGTGGATGATGAGGTTCTGGATAATTTGGAAGAGGTATTAATTACCTCTGATGTTGGCGTAGATACAACTTTAAAGATAATTGAAAGAATTGAAGCACGTGTTTCTCGGGACAAAGTTTTAGGATCGAATGAATTAAATACAATTTTAAAAGAAGAGATTACAGCATTGTTAGAAGAAAATAATGCGGATTATACGGGTAACTTTGAAGTGGAAAAGCACGGTGGAATGCCCCACGTTATTATGGTGGTTGGTGTAAATGGTGTCGGAAAAACAACAACAATTGGAAAATTAGCACACCAGTTCAAAGCATCAGGAAAGAAAGTAGTTTTAGGTGCAGCCGATACTTTTCGAGCAGCAGCAGTAGATCAATTAATAATTTGGGCGGATAGAGTTGGCGTGCCGATTGTTCAACAAGGAATGGGCGCAGATCCAGCTTCCGTTGCGTTTGATACTTTGCAATCTGCGAAATCTCAGGGTGCAGATGTGGTTATAATAGATACAGCAGGCAGGTTGCACAATAAAGTTAATTTAATGAACGAATTAACCAAAATCAAACGGGTAATGGAAAAAGTTATTCCAGATGCACCGCATGAAATACTGCTGGTTTTGGATGGCTCAACAGGACAAAACGCATTCGAACAAGCGAAACAATTCTCTTTAGCTACGGATATTAATGCTTTGGCAATTACAAAATTGGATGGAACTGCAAAAGGAGGCGTGGTGATTGGAATTTCAGATCAAATGAAAATCCCAGTTAAATACATCGGTGTTGGGGAAGGAATTGAAGATTTGCAACTATTCAATAAACATGAATTTGTAGATTCATTGTTTTCCTAACTTTAGCTTTCCAAAATAAATTCAATAAATCGAATGAAAAAGCCAAAGATCAATGGACACGGGCATATTTTGCCAGAGCCACATGAGATTCCAAAATTCATGAAGGATAAAAAATTGTTTTGGATTGATGAGGATAAAAAATTCATGCGCCAAGACGATTGGAAACGTCCTATCACAGACCCAAGTTTTTTCTTTGATGAAAAATTGGAGTGGATGGATCGCTATGCTATAGATCACGGTGTAATGTTGAATCTTTCCCAAGTGTATTGCAATGGCTGGGAACGACAGGATACGCACGATGCAATTCGTTGGCAAAACGATTTTAATGCAAGTGTGGAGCAAAGACGACCAGATAAATTTACATGTGGCTTCGTTGTTCAACCGCTTTATATGGAAGATGCTTTGCGAGAAATTGAGCGCTGTGTTGCAGTATTAAAGCTAAAATTACTATGTCTACCAACCCATTTTCTAAATAAAGATGGCGAATGGCTATCGATTGCCGATGAAAGTGTATTCCCCATTTTTGAATTGGCAAATCACTACGGTTTGGCTGTTGAAATTCATCCGTACGATGCGGAAAAGATGGTGAAATTAAAAGATGTTTACTGGCGGTTTCACCTGGTTTGGATGATGGCTCAAACTGCCGATACATTGCACTTGTTTACCTTGAAAGATATCTTGAATAAATTTCCAAACGTACGAACCTGTTTTGCACACGGTTGTATGTTAGGCCAGGCAAATTATGGTCGAAGATTACAAGGTTTTGACGGCAGACCTGATTTGTTTGAAGGAACAACAAATCCGAGAGAAGCACTTGGTCATCCAAATTTGTTTTTTGATTCGCTTGTGCACGATTCGCACACGTTTCAATTGATCAAAACACGGGCTGGTTCTTCGCAAATAATTGCAGGACTAGATGATCCATATCCATTGGGAGAAATGGAAGGGGTTGCGCGCTCTTATCCCGGACGCGTTATTGATTTTGCTGTAGAATCGGAAATTATCACCCAAAAAGAATCCGATGAGATTTGGTACGAGAATGTGCTGCGTTGGCTGGGGAAAGAGAAGATTTGAGTAACGATTGTCGCATCTTAGACCCGAAATTTTTCGATATTGATTCTAAATTCTCTTTCTGTTTTTCACTTTAAGAGATTTCAAAGGCTGTAAAAGGAATCCTAAGATTTGAAACCAACTTTCACAATACCTTATTTGTTAGCCCTAATTCTTATATTTGCCAAAATACAATTTAAAACATGGCACAAAAACCCTCCATTCCTAAAGGTACGCGTGATTTTTTACCGGTTGAAGTTGCACGAAGAACGTACATTTTTGACACGATTAGAAAAGCGTTTCGAAAGTTTGGATTCTCCCCAATTGAAACGCCTTCTTTCGAGCTTTCCTCCACGTTGATGGGGAAATACGGCGAAGAAGGGGATCGATTGATTTTTAGAGTGCTCAATTCCGGTGATAAACTAAAAAAAGCAGATTTGGAAGCTTTGCAAAACGATAATTTACCTCGATTTGCAAATTCCTTAGCTGAAAAAGCGCTTCGCTACGATTTAACGGTTCCTTTTGCGCGCTTTGTGGTACAGCACCAAAATGAACTATCCTTTCCATTTAAACGCTACCAGATTCAACCAGTTTGGAGAGCAGATCGTCCGCAACATGGGCGATACCAAGAGTTTTTCCAATGCGATGCAGATGTCGTAGGAAGCGATTCCTTAATCTACGAAGTGGAATTTGTGTTGTTGTTCGATGAGATTCTTGCGAATCTAAAACTGCCAAGTTTTACCGTAAAATTAAACAATCGAAAGATTTTATCTGGTATTGCAGAAGTTAGCGGTGAAAGGGATAAACTGATAGATATCACCGTGGCAATTGATAAGTTGGATAAAATCGGGGAGGATTGCGTCGTGAAAGAATTACTAGAAAAAGGTGTTTCTTCGGAGGCAATTTCAAAAATCCAACCGTTATTTTCCTTTTCCGGAACGAATGCTGAAAAAATAAGTAAAATGTCTAGTTTTTTAGCGCAAAGTGAAATTGGATTGAAAGGAATAGCAGAATTACAGTTTATTTTGGATCAGGTGCAAGCGCTCGGTTTGCAGCAAGCTGAAATAGAATTTGATATAACCCTTGCCCGCGGATTAAACTATTACACGGGAGCAATTTTTGAAGTCACAGCAAATGGCGTTAAAATGGGAAGTATTTGTGGCGGAGGTCGCTACGATGATTTAACTGGCCTTTTTGGAATGAACGATATGTCTGGCGTTGGAATATCTTTCGGAGCGGATCGTATTTACGATGTTTTAACCGAATTAGAATTGTTTCCGAAAGAAACGGATCAAGGATTGACATTGTTATTTGTGAATTTTGGGGAGAAAGAACAAGCGCATTGCATGCAATTGGTTTACGAGGCAAGAGCAAATGATATCGCTTGTGAGTTATATCCAACTTCGGCAAAAATGCAAAAGCAAATGAAATATGCCAACGATAGAAAAGTCGATTTTGTTGCAATTGTTGGCGAAACAGAAATGGCGGAGAATTTAATTCAACTGAAAAACATGGAAACTGGTGAACAGGAGGAAATGAGCTTGGAAGAAATGATTTTTAAACTTAAGAAATGAAAAAATACACGCTGTCTAACGCATGGATTTCCCTGAAAGAAGTGGAAGAAATTTTAGATAACCAGTATGTTATTGAACTTGGTGATTCTGCAAAGATTACTATTCAAAAATGTAGAACCTATCTGGATGAAAAAGTGCAACGACACGATAAGTTAATCTATGGTATCAACACGGGCTTTGGTTCGTTGTGTAATACAGCAATTGAAAAAGAAGATTTAGGACAATTACAGCGCAATTTGGTTCTTTCGCATGCGTGTGGAACTGGAGATGAAGTTCCGCAGGAAATTGTTAAACGCATGCTACTGCTGAAGGTTTTAGGATTGTCGCACGGACATTCTGGCGTCCAGTTGGAAACGGTTGAACGCTTGGTCTACTTTTTTAACCATTCCATTTTCCCGGTTGTTTATCAGCAAGGAAGTCTTGGCGCTTCTGGCGATTTAGCTCCATTAGCACACCTTTCATTACCACTAATTGGCGAAGGCGAAGTTTATTTTCAAGGAAAAAAACAACAATCCGCTGCAGTGTTGCATGCGCTGAATCTTTCGCCAATAATCTTGCAGTCAAAAGAAGGTTTAGCTTTGTTGAATGGAACGCAATTCATGAGTTCGTATGCTTCTTATTGTGTTGGAAAAGGCCACCAACTTTGGCATCAATGGAATAAAATCGCTGTGATTTCGTTGGATGGCTACGATGGTAGATTGAACCCTTTTCAAGCAAATGTAAATGAGATTCGCAAACAAAACGGGCAAATTGAAACGGCAAAAATCATCCGTGAACTGGTTGCAGGAAGTGAAATTATTTCCCAAGAAAAAGCACATGTTCAGGATCCATATTCGTTCCGTTGTATTCCGCAAGTGCATGGTGCTTCGAAAGATGCATTGGATTACTGCGCAACCATCGTGGAAAGAGAAATCAATGCTGTAACGGATAATCCAACCATTTTTCCGGACGAAGACGAAATCGTTTCCGCTGGAAATTTTCACGGTCAACCATTGGCAATAACAATGGATTTTCTAGCAATTGCTTTAGCTGAAATGGGAAGTATTTCGGAGCGTAGAATGTATAAATTGATCTCTGGAACCCGCGGTTTACCTGCTTTTTTGGTTGCTAATCCAGGCTTGAATTCCGGATTTATGATTCCGCAATATACAGCAGCTTCCATCGTGAGTCAAAATAAACAATTGTGTTCACCGGCATCGATTGATACAATTGATTCTTCCAACGGGCAAGAAGACCACGTGAGTATGGGCGCAAATGCTGCGACAAAATTATTTCGAGTGGTTGAAAATTGCTTCACAATTCAAGGAATCGAATTACTAAATGCAGCTCAAGCCTTAGAATTTAGAAGACCATTAAAATCATCCCCAATAGCGGAAAAAATAGTAGCAGATTTTCGATTGAACGTAAATTTCGTCCACAATGATGAATATTTGCAGCCATTAATTTTAGAAAGTATTAAGTTTGTAAAACATAAAATGTAGTAAAATGGAAAATGTTGATGGAATGGATGAAAATTCAATGAGAAGAGAAGCGAGACCAAGTTTTTTAACCGTTTTGTGTATTTTGAGTTTTATCTCTATTGGTTTGGGAATTCTTTCGGGATTGATTGGATTGGCTTTTGGACCGATGAGCGAAGAAGCAATGCTGCAACAAAAAACAGAATGGGCAAGGATGGCGGACGAATTGCGTTCCCTTGGTTCGGAAGGTTTTGCAGTAATGATGGAACAATTTGAACGCATGTTAGACGCTTTAAATAGAAACCATTATGCAAATTCTGCAATTTCCGTTTTGATTCGAATAGTTGGTTTACTTGGTGTGTTTTGGATGTGGAAAGGCAAGAAAAATGGGTTTCATTTATACATTATTTTTTCGCTCTTAGCGCTTGTGCAGATGTATTTCTTTGTCTCTCCCGCAAATATTCCAACGATTATGGTTATTTGGAATGTAAGTATCTCGGCCTTGTTTGTTTTCTTATATGCTAGAAATCTGAAATGGTTAAAGGCATAATTAATTTATTTTTAGAAGAGAAATAAGGATTCTAAGCATTCATTTTATCATTTTCCCTCATCTTTCCGTATCTTTGCGGCAAATTAGTGGTGAATTATGATTTCAGTAAACAATTTATCCCTGCAATTTGGGAAACGCATTTTATTTGATGAGGTGAATGTAAAGTTCGTCAATGGAAATTGCTATGGTGTAATCGGAGCGAATGGAGCTGGAAAATCTACATTTTTAAAAATCCTAACTGGAGAGCAAGATCCAACGACAGGAAGAGTAGAGTTGGAGCCCGGAAAACGCTTGGCCGTTCTCAATCAAAACCACTTTGCATTCGACGATAAAGAAGTGCTTCAAACTGTAATTATGGGGCACAAACGCCTTTTTGAAATTATGGTGGAAAAGGATGCTTTGTACGCAAAACCCGATTTTACAGACGCGGATGGAATGCGCACAGCGGAACTCGAAGGAGAATTTGCTGATTTGGAAGGTTGGAACGCGGAAACTGACGCAGCAACTCTTTTAAGTAATCTTGGTATTGAAGAGTCAAAGCATTATTTAAAAATGGAAGAACTTTCCAACGACTTGAAAGTACGTGTTTTATTAGCACAAGCCCTATTTGGAAATCCAGATGTTCTCGTTTTGGATGAACCAACGAATGATTTGGATCTGAAAACAATTGGCTGGTTGGAAGATTTTTTACTGGATTTTAGAAATACCGTAATCGTTGTTTCGCATGACCGTCACTTCTTGGATACCGTTTGTACACATATCTGCGATATAGATTACGCAAAACTGAATATGTTTACTGGAAATTATTCTTTCTGGTACCAATCTTCCCAATTGGCAACACGACAACGATCCGATAAAAATAAAAAAGCGGAAGAAAAGAAAAAAGAATTACAAGACTTTATTTCCCGTTTTTCTGCAAATGCTTCTAAATCCAAACAGGCGACAAGCCGACGAAAGATGTTGGATAATTTGAATATTGAAGAAATTCAACCTTCGAGTAGAAAATATCCAGGAATTACCTTTCACCAAGAACGCGATGCTGGAAATCAAATTTTAACAATCGATAACTTAAGTAAAAAAGGCGATGGAAAATTCTTGTTCAAGGATGTTTCTTTCATTGTCAATAAAGGCGATAAAATTGCATTTATCTCCAAAAATTCTGTCGCATTAACTGCTTTCTTCGAGATTTTAAGTGATAATTTGCGCGCTGATTCGGGTGAATTTACTTATGGAACAACAATCAATACGGCATATTTACCAAATGATAACCACAATTATTTCGTGGACAAATTACCGTTAATTGATTGGCTGCGACAATATGCACAAACCGATGAAGAACGCGAAGAAGTGAGTTTAAGAACCTTCTTAGGTAGAATGTTATTTACCGGTGAGGAGGCTTTGAAAACTGCAAATGTATTGTCTGGTGGGGAAAAAGTGCGCTGCATGCTCTCCAAGATGATGTTGGCGAAAGCGAATGTTTTATTGATGGATGAACCAACTAATCACTTGGATTTGGAATCGATTACAGCCTTGAACAATGGAATGAACGAATACCAAGGAACGCTGCTTTTTACTTCGCATGACCACGAATTGGTAAATACCGTTGCGAATAGAATCATTGAAATTACACCGAATGGAATTATCGATAAAATGATGCCGTACGATGATTATTTGAAAGATTCAAAAATTCAGCAAACGCAAGAAGAATTGTACGTATAATCCAAGCAGTGTTTCCCTACAAAAGTTACCCAATCCGCCATGGCATTATTAGTTTCTTGCGAGACAAAGATGTTAAAGGAATTCGGGCACTTTCTGTTTTGCTGCCTAAATTGCTCCTTCCAATTGCCGAAAAATCTTCTGCGTATATTTTAAAAACCATACACGGGTTTTACCTAAAAATTGATCCATCAAAAGATAAGGGCGTGGAATTGAGTTTACACGAAACTGGGACGTATGAAAAGGGAATTTTATCCTACCTGAATGCTGTTTTGCAAAAGGGAGATTCTTTTATAGATGTCGGTGCAAACATTGGCTTGATTTCCATTCACGCTGCTTATTTAGTCGGACAAAAAGGCACTGTCTTTTCCTACGAGGCAATGCCTGAAACAGCAGCTTTACTGAGAGAAAA
This sequence comes from Flavobacteriales bacterium, assembly GCA_947476955.1. Classification (GTDB taxonomy): domain Bacteria; phylum Bacteroidota; class Bacteroidia; order Flavobacteriales_D; family Crocinitomicaceae; genus M0103. Next base: position 20,708 of record CANJSS010000011.1, on the reverse strand, counting down.
TATAGAATTGAATCAACTGAAAAATATTGTTGTTGGAGATTTTGCACTTGGATCTGTAGATGGAAAAACTAAAATTTTTGAAAATTGGCAGGTAAATCGTGGAGGTGCATCGCTACTTGTGAAATCGGAGCAATCTGCGTCATTTGAAATTGATGTTTTTTGTTTGGATTCTGTTTTTCCGAAGGAATTTCATCCTAAAGTGATTAAAATAGATGTTGAAGGGTTTGAAATGGAAGTGTTAAAAGGCGCAAAAAATCTGATTCAAAGCGTAAAACCGATACTAATTATTGAATTTTCTGAAAAGAGAGAAAACATGCACGCTTCTGCTTCTGAAATGGCCGAATTCATTCGTTCTCTTGGAAAGTATCGCTTCTTTAAGTTGAAAGGCGGAAAGGAAAGAAAATCAAAGTTGGTTGAAATAATTTCTGTAGAGGAATTTCCGGAACACGATAACGTAATTTGCATCGAAAGTACAACGAATTAATCCGGAGCAACCTTCCAATTATAAATAGCAATTCCTTATTTTTATAGGATAAAATTCAAGTTAATATGGTAAAATATTCATTTCGCATTGAGAACCCAACCAATCAGTACATTCAAATTCAAGTCGTTTTTGAAGTTTTGAGTGAAACGACCATCTTGCGAATGCCAAGTTGGAGACCTGGGAGGTACGAAATTGGAAATTTTGCCAAAAACGTGAAAGGATTTAAGGTCTACAACGATCAAAATAAACGACTCGAAACACCAAAAAGCACAAAAGATTCTTGGGAAATAAATACGGCTTCCACACAATCTATTCGGGTAGAATACAGTTATTACGCTGCGGATTTAAATGCAGGTTCAACGTATCTTTCCAGTGAACAATTATATGTGAATCCAGTAAATTGCTGTGTTTTTACGTTGGAACACGCACACCAACCGACAACGCTGGAAATCCATATTCCTGCAAATTGGGAGATTGCAGGCTCAATGCACCAATCAGGGAATGTATTGTCCGCAGAAAATTTTGACGCATTAGCAGATTCACCATTTATTTGCTCTGCAGATTTAAAGCATGGCGAATATTCGTGCAATGGAACCTTGTTTCACATTTGGTTTAATGGAGAAGTAAAACCGGATTGGCCGCGACTAATTGCAGATTTTAAAGCTTTTACAACTAAACAAATTGAAAAATTCACCGAATTCCCTGTGAAGGAATACCATTTTTTATGTCAGATTCTGCCGACAAAAATTTACCATGGTGTCGAACATTGTAGATCAACAGTAATTGCATTAGGTCCTAGCTACGCCGTTTTTGGTTCGCTTTACAAAGAACTTTTGGGCGTTTCTTCGCATGAATTATACCATACATGGAACGTGAAAACGATTCGACCGGCAGAAATGTTTCCGTATGATTTCACAAAGGAAAATTACTCCAGACTCGGCTATATTTGCGAAGGCGTTACAACGTATATGGGCGATTTATTTCTTCTGAAAAGTGGCGTTTTTACATTAGATCAATATTTCAATGAATTGAATCAGCAGCTGCAAAAGCATTTTGATAACCACGCCAGATTCAATTATTCTGTTGGTGAATCTTCCTTCGATACGTGGTTGGATGGGTATGTTCCTGGTGCGCCAGGTAGAAAAGTTTCCATTTACACCGAAGGCTGTTTATTGGCTTTTGTAATGGATGTTATGATTTTGCGCGCTACGACAAATAAATCAAGTTTGGATACGGTCATGAAACAGTTGTTTTTTGATTATGCAGATAAAGGTGTTGGCGTAACGGAGGAAATTTATCTCGCTGAATTGCAGAATATTTCCGGTATTTCATTTGAGGAATTTTTTGCTGAATTTGTGCATGGAACAAATCCTTACGAAGCTATTTTAACCGAGAGTTTGGATTATTTAGGTTTGGAATTGAAACATATCCCAGCCAGAAGCTATTCTTTGGGCAGATTAGGGTTTAAAACCGTTCCAAGTGCTTCGAATTTTACCGTTACAGCATTGTATCCTGGCGGACCTGCAGATTTGTCTGGAATGATGATTGGCGACGAAATTCTTGCTGTAAACGCGATTTTATGCGCTGGTGAATTGGATCAATGGCTTACTTATTTTGATAACGATGTTAAAAAACTTACTGTAATCCGTTCGAGCCGTATTGTTGAATTAATTCTACCGGAAGTAATGCGCAATTTCTATTCAGAATATTCGATTATTCCAATTGAAAACCCAACAAAACTTCAGGATAACGCTTTAGCAGCTTGGATTTCCTGAATCTGAATACCGTGTAAGAAATTAAAACTTATAACTGATTCCTAGGCTTGGTAGAATTGGGAACTGGTAAATTTCTTCCGAGGTAACACGATTCACGTAGAAGATATTGTTTCGGTTGTATACATTGGTAATACTTCCAACTAGCTCCAAAATGTCTTTGTTCTTAAATTCAAAATGTTTTTTCACGGTGATGTCCAATCGGTGATAATATGGTAAACGCTGGCTGTTGAATGTTCCAAGACTTGTGGATACATTGGAAGGATTTGACGTGATAATATCCGTTCCAACGCCATTTTGGAAATTTTCACCTTGGTAGAATCCTGCATTCGGTGTAAATGGTAAACCGGAACCTAAATTCCAACGAACGCTTAATTCGATGTCTTTATTTTTGCCAAACATATACGTTCCAACTAAATTTATGTTGTGACGTCTGTCAAATACTGGGTAATATTGCGTAAAACCATCCCAACGTGTGGAATGTCCGTAAGAATAAACTGTCCATAAGAATAGTCTGTTTTTACTGTATTTAATTAGTAAATCCGCACCATAGGAAACACCATCTTCAATGATAAAATCTTTTTTGTACACATCATCAATTTGTGAAAATTGAGCCAAATCATCATACAATTTATTTTGGTTGATGTTGCTTAATTGTGAGAAATATTTGTAGTATCCTTCTAAGTTGATGGAGATATTTTTTCCAAGATCATATTCTGCACCAACAATAGCATGCCAAGCGTATTGGATTCCATTTTTAATGCTTTTTTCACTTTGAAACTGGTTCACGAAATTTTCCTGTACATTCGTTGGTGCAGATAACAGACCATTGAACAAGTTGACAATATCCTTGTCGGAGGATGCCGATGTAAAGTTTTGCGAGAATCTTCCACCGGATAATTTAAAGCGTAATTTTTCGGTTGCATTAAATTTTGCTCCAATTCTAGGTTCAATAGAAATTGTTCCGAGAGATGCATATACTTGAGCACGGATACTTGGTTGCAAAACCCAACGATTTCTAACAATTCGGTAGGTGAAATATGCGCCAATTTCAGTTGTGAAATTAGTCGCTTCAATTTTTCGTTTTACTTCATTAAATGTTACAAAGGAAGTGTTGAATCCACTAAAATTTAATCCGTAATTCATTTCACTTTCGTTCTTTAAGAAATACGAAAAATCAAATCCAACATCGAAACCACCTATTTTACTGAATCTTGGCTGCACTAAATTCTCTGAAAAGGTTGTTTCATAGGTACTTCCGTTAACGTGACCTTTAATAATCATTGGTGAAGTTCCAGGAACGAGTAGAAAGTTCATTCCGCCTCCAGATGCTTTCCAGTCTAAATCTGCAACAGAATAATTTACACTATCTCTATTGTGAAATGCAAATGCGGAAAATTTTGAGCCACCTTCGCTGTTAAAGGTTACTTTTCCGTATAAATCGGTAAAATTAAAAGGCAAACCGTTACCGTCATTAATTTTTGGATACAAACTTTTCGAAGTATAATCCAACAAACTGTGTTTTCCCGATAAAACATATGATCCAGCGCTCGATGAGCCATCTTTTCTTTTTGAAAAAGGACCTTCTAAAACTGCTTTCGCGAGAAAAGGAGAGGTAGATATTTTTCCCCCAAATTGTTTTCTATTTCCATCTCTGTAGGAAATATCCATTACGGAAGAAATACGTCCACCGTATTTTGCATCAAATCCACCGGTGTAAATGTCTACGTTTTTAACTAATTCTGTTTCAAAAACAGAGAAGAAACCAATCGAGTGAAATGGATTGTAAATTGTCATTCCATCCAATAAAATTTTATTTTGAATAGGTGTTCCTCCACGAACGTATAATTGTCCGCCTTGATCTCCTGTAGTAACAACACCAGGTGTAACGGAGAATGCTCCCACAATGTCATTTTCACCGCCAACGCTTGGAATGCGCTCCAACCCTTTTTTATCTAATTTTAATTGAGAAATTAAAACTTCGTTTTTCTTCTGCTTCGCTTGGGCGCTAACATTTACTTCGTCCATTTCTTTAACCGCGTCCAATTTCTCCAATTCAATTTTAACATCCATTATTCCTTTAGAAAGTTTAACTTCCACATTTTTAGTGTAAGTCACATAGGAAAAATTGTCAACCTTCAAAATATAACGTCCTGGTGCGATTTTAGGCAGAGAGAAAAAACCATTTAGATCTGTTAATGCTCCGGAAATAGTGGAACTATCCGAAGCATTCATCAAACGAATCTTCTCAAATGCCATTGGTTCCCCATTTGTTTTGTTGTAGATAAATCCTCGAATGGAAAAATCTTGAGCAGAAACAATACTGACAATTAACAAGTTGAATATTAGGAGTATAAAAATTTTCATAGAATTAACAGTTCTTTTGAGTTTTCGAAGATAAGATATTCTTTGGATTTGTAAGTCGATTGCGATTAAAACAATTTTAATTGTAGCACATATTTAGTTAGTGGTTTTACTTTTTTAGAATTTTTTTTGCTTTTTCCCAATAAACATCCATTTCTGAGAGATTCATATCTTGAATACTTTGCTGTTCATCGATAATCATTTTTTCCATTAATTGAAAACGGTCTATAAACTTCTTGTTGGTTTTTGCCAATGCATTTTCGGGGTTAATATGTACAAATCGTGCATAATTTACAAGCGAAAACAAGACATCCCCAAATTCCTCCTCCATGTGTTCGGAATTTTTGGTTTGTTCCATCTGAAATTCTTCCAATTCTTCTTTTACTTTTTCCCAAACGGCTTCTTTCGAGTCCCATTCGAACCCAATTCCCTTTACTTTTTCCTGAATTCTAGACGCTTTCACCATGGCAGGAAGGGAAGATGGAACTCCTTGAAGAACGGAAGTTTTTCCTTCGTTTAATTTAATTTTTTCCCAATTGGCTTTAACTTCTTCTTCTGTTGTAGCCTCAATGTCTCCGTAAATATGTGGGTGTCGGTGAATCAATTTGTCACAAATCGCATGAAGCACACTTTCAACTGAAAAAGCGCCTTTTTCTTCTCCAATTTTACAGTAGAAAACCAAATGCAAGAAAAGATCTCCAATTTCTCCTTCCAGAGATTTTAGGTCGTTATCAATGATAGCATCTGCTAATTCGTAGGTTTCTTCTATAGTTAATGGGCGCAGCGATTCAAGTGTTTGTTTTTTATCCCAAGGGCATTTTTCACGGAGTTCATCCATTATTTTCAAAAGTCGCCCAAAAGCTAAAAGTCGCTCGTCCATTTTTTTTTCTAAAAGTAGAAATTTTTTAGAAATCTTTCGTAAATCATTACATTTGTTCTAGCTATGCATAACCTGAAAGTTATTCTATCGTTATTTCTCGCATTTTCTTCTCACGCTCAAATGGGAAAAGAATTGGGAATTGAATTTCGTCAAAAATTAGGGTTTCTTGCTGCTCATCGCGGCGTAATGGGACATTTAGCAGAAGGGCATGCTTTTGCAGGTGAAGTATCTCTTTTTCAGCAAACAAAAGGAAGAAAGCAATGGCATAGCGCGTTTAATTACCCTCAAGTTGGTGTGACTTTATTTGGAGGATCTGTTGGAAACAATAGAATTCTTGGCACGTATTGGGGAGCGTACAGTTTTATTGAATTTCCATTTACACATTCTGATAAATTCGGATTTTCCGCTAAAATTGGTTCTGGATTGGGTTATGGAACAAAAATATACGATCCGATAACTAATCCAAAAAATGTTGCGATGAGTGCTCATCTTAATGCTTTGGTGTGTTTTGGTTTTAAAAGTTACTACACCTTTGGTCGCAACAAAATTACCGCAGGCGCAGATATGACACATTTTAGCAATGGCGCTTCCAAAGTTCCTAATCTTGGCGTTAATTTACCGTATCTTTCCTTAGGATATTCCAGAACGATACAATCTAAACTGAAAGATACTTTAGTAATGCAAAATCAATTACCGTTTAAAAAATGGTTATTTGGAGTTACACTGATTGGTTCTTCTAAAGAAACTTTTCCAACTGGCGGCAAACAGTATCCGGTTTTTGCAGTTAGTACTAATTTTAGATGGTTTAGTAAACCAAAAGTTGGCGTTGAAATAGCGTTTGATGTTATTTCGAAACAAGCAATTTTAAATTACAAAAAAGAGATTCAGAAAACGCAATGGGATATTATACAAATGGGACTTTATATCGGCTATTTGGTTCCATTAGATAATTTCCATTTAACAATTGGAATGGGAACGTATGTCAAAGATAAATACCAGCCAGAAGATTTCTTGTACCACAGAGTAGGGATGCGGTATTATTTTAAAAATGGAATCAATACACAGATTATTTTGAAATCCCATTGGGCTAGGGCAGATTACGTGGAATGGGGAATTGGGTATACGTTTAATTATTTGAAGAAATGATGGCACGCAGTTTAATTTGTAGCTTTTTAGTTTTAATTTTATTTTCCTGCAAGAAACCGGAAGATAGAGCCTGTTGGAAATCTACAGGTGAAGAAACAAACATTGAAATTCAATTAGATCCATATTCTAAATTATTTCTTCACGAACATATTGAATATGTTTTAGTGCAGGATTCCATAGAAAAAATAATAATTACTGGTGGTAAAAAGCTAGTGAATTTTATAAAAGTGGATTTTGTAGATGGATTTGTAGATGTGAAAAATGAAAATAAGTGCTTTTTTCTGCGTTCCTACAAAAAGAAAATTCATGCGGAGATCCATTTTAAGCAAATTAATGAAATCATTTTTGAAGGAACAGAAGCCTTAACAAATCAAGGTTTAATTGAGTTTAATTGGCTTAATCTTTTAATTCGAGATGGTGCAGGATCCGTTAAATTGAATTTTAATTCTGAATCCATTTTTGCCACAATTTCACATGGTTGGGGAGATTTTACATTCACGGGTCACACAAAGAAAGCAAATTTTAATCTTCGAAGTAATGGTTTTTGTGATACGTATGGGCTAACGGTAGCAGATTCCTTGACCGTAGTTTCAAATACACAAGGAATTACAAAAATTAATGCGAATGGTGTAAAATTGAAAGCACAAATCGATACTGGTGGCGATATCTATTATAAAGGAACGCCAATTTCTGTTAAACTAAATCACTATGGAGAAGGACAATTAATTGATGCTAATTAAATTCTCCCTAATTTTGTAAAAAAAAGAAACATGCAACTTATTTTACTAACAATTGTACTTTTAGCGCTCGCATTTGGCGGAATTGCTATTAAGATTTGGGCAAAAAAGGATGGTAAATTTGCAGGAACGTGTTCCAGTAATAACCCATTGCTGCAGGAAGAAGGTGCTGTTTGCGGATTGTGCGGTGCAAAGCCTGAAGAACAGTGCAAGAGTTAAAGAATTACATATTTTAATTCGTGTTTTTCAGATTTATTAAAATTTTAAACGCCTGATCCACATCGTTCTGTCGAACAACAACCGTAAATTCATTCGAAGTAGACATGATTTCTATGATATTTATTCCTTCCCAGGCCAAGTGTTTTAGAATGTAATAATAGATTCCATAAACTTCTGTATTGATTAGCGGAAGTTTTACCGTAACGGAAGCAAGATTTTTTGTATTTGATTTTAATCGTTCCTCTTTAAAAATTCGTTCTATTGCCTCTGCATGTTGCGAACTTACAATAAACGTTGTTTCACTCACTCCTTTACATAATGTAAAAAAACTAGCATTGTCTTTGTTTATTTCGCTCAGAAGTGCCGACTGTTTTGTTTTAAGCGATTCGGAATTTTCGAACGTATAATCCGTAAGGTTACTGCGAACTAAAAAATCGCCCAAATCACCCATCACATTGTTGATTTTAATATTGAGTTTTCGGTACAATCCTGGAGTCATGCGCTTAATTGCCATTACAACCGCGCCTTCTTTGATTTTATTACCTGTAATTTGTTCGATTTCTGGCAGTATTTTTCGTGCAAGAGCAGATATATTGATGAGATCATCTGTCATTGCTTCCCTAAGAAAGGGACTTTTGTTAATTATATCTTCTGTGATTTTACCTAGAGAACCCATGTTAGTGTTTAGTTTAAAGCAAAAGTAAGGAAAATTGTGTTAATTTTTAGTGTATTATTTTAAAATCCTAACAAATTGAATAATTTCTATAATTTCTGTACTTTTTCTAACGTGTAATTCAAAGCGATATTTAATTGTTCTTCTGTTGTTAAATCACTCGTGTCGATAACAATTGCATCTGGAGTTTGAATTAGTGGACTTTCTGTTCTTGTTGAATCCAAATAATCGCGTTCTCGTAAGTTTTCTAAAACTTCGTCGTAGCTTGTTTCAACCTGCTTTTCTATTAATTCTTTGTATCGCCTTTGCGCTCTAATTTCCGGAAGAGCGGTGATAAAGAGTTTTAATTCGGCAGCTGGAAAAACAACAGATCCAATATCTCGTCCATCCATCACAATCCCACCATTATTGCCCATTTTTCTTTGTTCCAGAACCAATTTGTGGCGTACATTTTTAAGTGCTGCAATTTTAGAAACATTCGAAGCTACCTCTGGCAAACGAATCAATTTTTCAATGTTTTCTCCATTTAAATATAAATCAGCTTGCTTTGTTTCAGGGTTGAATTTAAAATTCAAATCGATTTTCCCCAAAATCGTCTCTATTTCCGCAACGGCAGGAATTCCATCGGGTAACAAATTATTTCGCAGACAATAAACTGTAACCCCTCTATACATTGCGCCGCTATCTATAAAAATATATTCCAATTCCTTCGCCAGCGCTTTTGCGAGTGTACTTTTACCACAGGAGGAATAACCATCAATTGCGATTGTGATTTTCTTTTGCATAGAGCGAAAGTATGGAATGTTTTGCCAAAAAAAAAGCGTTTTGCTGCTAGCGTAGTTTGAAAAGTAACCTCAGATTCTAAAAAATCTAAAATTTACCATACTGAAAATAAGATTACTACTTTCTCCATCTGGAAAGATTGGTGGAAAGTGTTAACATAGTATTAAATCCTGCTCTTGAAAAAACAGAAAAGCCGTAATCAATTGAGATTCTTTTAAAATATAGTCCAACACCAAAGGTGAATCCAGCAACTCCAGGTCGCTGTTCCAATTTCAATTCTTGCCTTCTATGGTAATCAAATCCTGTACGAAGGTGAATATTTTTAGAAAGTAAAATTTCTACCTGGTAAGAGAAATGCCGTGCTAATTTTTGACCAAATCCTGCAGTTTCAACTGGAATAGTATCGCCTGTTAATGGGTCAATTGTAGGAAGTAAATTTGGATCTTTATACGTTAAATCCCAGGTGTTTAAATGGTGAGCGAGCAGCGAAAATCGAAAAGGTGCGTGTTCTAGTTTATAGGATCCAGCCATCTGAAATTCTGCTGGCAACGGCGCACGATTTTTCGCATAATACGCATTGAATTGAACACCCGCATTTTTCACTAAAGCAGTGACAAGGAGATTCTCTTTTGCATTTGTATACGTTCCAGCAAGATCGATAGATGCCCCAAATGCGTTGTAACTTTCCAATTGGGAATAGAGAAAATTTACATTTCCTCCAACTGAAATTCTCGGATTTAGCTGTTTGCCATATCCAGCGCCAATAATACATTCAAAAGGTGAAAAAGTACCTAGATTTGTTCCGTTGATGTCAGTTCGCTTAAAATTTCCATAATTAACGTAGCGAATGGAAGTTCCTAAAAAGCCACTTTTTAATTTCCGGCCATAAGCAACTTGTCCATAATTAATTCCTCCTGCCAAGAACGCTTGGTTGGCACTAAGTAAGGTGTGCATTTTTTCATTATATAACGATGGATTTGCAATTCCTAAATTAATATCTTGGTCTTTAATAGAAATGAAATCATTCGCTAATCCAGCTGCTCGAGCATTATAGGTAAGATCTAGAAGTGCAAAAGAGCTTGTTCCGCCAGTTTGAGCTAAACCAATTCCGCTTATTGTAAGAAGAAATAAAATACAAAAGATTTTCATACTCGAAGATTAACGCAAAGAAAATGGAAAAATTTTAAATGGAGGAATTAAATATTGGTTATTGCTATTTTTCGGTTAAACAATGTGGTTTATGCTCGATTATTTTTTAAACGCGTTTTCCAATTTCTATTGCCTCCAAATCGTGTATGCGGTCCCCTGAAATGGAAAAGCGTAAAATTGTTTTTACAGCATGAAATCCTTTGAATCCACAGGCTCCCGGATTCATCCAAAGCATATTAAATGTTGGATCCATTTTTACCAATAGAATATGTGAATGGCCACAAATAAATAATTTCGGTGCTTTTTTTTGTAATTCAGGTAAAGCATTTGTGCTATATTTCCCTGGTTTTCCGCCAATATGGGTAATTAAAACATCCACAGCTTCGCAGGTAAATCGGTTAAATTCTGGCCATTCTTTGCGGATAGCGTAATCGTCAATATTCCCAAAAACACCTCTTACGGGTTTGAATTTTCGCAATTCGTCAATTACATCTATCGTTCCAACATCTCCCGCGTGCCAAATTTCATCCACATCACTGAAATAGGTGTAGATTTTCGGATCTATAAATCCATGGGTATCTGACATCAAGCCAATTTTTTTCATGAAACAAAAGTACTAAATTCCAATTATCCGTTTCTATTGCAATTCGTCCATACAATTTAGTAAATTTGTTCATACATGGATAAGCAACGGGTACAGAATTGGTTAGAAAAACGCAAAAAGCGCCGCAAGGATCGTTCAGTTGCTGCTTTGTTCAAGGAATTAACTGCAGGAAATAGGGAAACTCTAAGCACGTGTATCACATTGGTAGAAAGCACCTTGCCCGAGGATAAGAAAATGGCTGACGAACTTATTCAAATGTGTTTGCCTTTTTCAGGTAATTCCATTCGAATTGGAATTACTGGAGTGCCAGGAGTTGGAAAAAGTACGTTTATTGAAGCTTTTGGTAAAGTTCTGGTTAACAAAGGAATGAAAGTAGCTATTCTTACCATCGATCCTTCCAGTGCTTCCAGTGGCGGAAGTATTTTGGGGGATAAAACTCGAATGGAGGAATTATCTGTTTTAGAATCCGTTTTTATTCGTCCATCCGCAGCGGGTGCAACTTTGGGTGGTGTGGCAAGAAAAACTCGGGAAAGCATTTTTATGTGCGAAGCAGCCGGTTTTGATGTCGTTTTGATAGAAACAGTTGGAGTTGGACAATCTGAAACAATGGTACATTCCATGGTCGATTTCTTCTTATTATTGATGCTGGCCGGCGCCGGTGATGAACTTCAAGGAATTAAACGGGGAATAATGGAAATGGCAGATGCGCTTGTAATAACCAAAGCAGATGGAGATAATTTACAAAAAGCGCAACTTGCAAGCCAACAATATGCAAACGCATTGCATCTTTTCCCACCTAAACAAAGTGATTGGATTGCGCCATCTTTTACATGTAGTGCGCTGAATAATGACAATATTGAAAAGGTTTGGAACACAATTGATTCATTTGCTAACAAAACAAAAATCAATGGTTGGTTTGCAAAAAATCGAAAAATTCAAGATACCTTCTGGCTCACAGAAGCCTTAAAAGAATTGATTTTAAATGAGTTTTTTGCGGATGAGGAAATGTCGCGGAATTTGAAGGCAATGGAAGCGAGGGTAAAAGTTGGGGAACTTTCATCCTTTTTGGCAGCAGAAAATTTATACAATCTTTTTAAAGAAAAAATAAAGAAAAGAAAGTGAAAAAGGCCGTTCGAAGAAAAAAATAAACAATAAAGTACCAAGACCTATTTTTAGCATTCCCTTTTTACCACAAATTAGCGCATTAGAACAGATGAAACAAGAGTTTAAAATTGACGGAGATTATATTGAATTGATTCAACTGCTTAAAGCTATTGGGGTAGCGCAAACGGGCGGTCATGCCAAACATATAGTGGAAAATGAAGAAGTTATTCGCAACGGCGAAGTAGAAACACGCAAGCGCGCAAAGCTAATTTCTGGAGATATTATTGAGTTAGACGATTTGAGAATTATATTAATCTAAATTAGGTTAGAACATTTCCTGAAACTCTTTCTTTAAATAATCCACCGTTATATCCGTTGGTAATGTTCCAACTTCTGCAACTATTTCAAATATTTTTCCCGAAAGCTCTAAGCCCATCGATGATTCTTTCATTTGAGATCCAGCCAAATTCAGGATTCTTATCGTTTCTTCTTTTGCATTTTTAACCATTTTCCAACCTTGCGGAGTCATATATAATTGCTGCGCAACATTGTGATCGTATTCTTCTCGTATTGCTTTTAAGAATTCGGCTTGTAATGCTTTTGCTGGTAATCCGGGATTGTGTAAACGCATCACCAAGCTATTCGGGTGAATACGTTCCATAAATAAAATTGCACGCTGGTAGGCTTCTACTCGGCTGGGCAAAAAATACTCTTGACGCTGCTTTTTCAGCTCTATTTGCATCGAACGGATTTCCTTTGCTGTTTCCTTTCTCAAGAAGAAAATAGTGGTCAACAAAACCCCTCCGGCTGGAAAAATAATTAACGCAATCTGTAAAATAACATCCATAATAGTGATTTTTATACAAAGATAAAATTCCATTTGACAACAGAAAGCACATCAAGTCCTTAAAAAGTAGTGTTTATTGTACTTTTTTTATTTCGCTCTTAACAAAAAATAGTAATTTCAGCCTTCAAACTGAAGTATGAGTACACCATTAATTATTTCTGTATTGGTCGCTTATTTTAGCGTATTGATCTTCATATCCTATTTGACATCCAGAAATGCGGATTCTGCAACTTTTTTCACAGGAAATAAACAAAGTCCTTGGTATCTCGTAGCGTTTGGAATGATTGGCGCATCACTTTCCGGTGTTACTTTTATTTCAGTTCCAGGAAAAGTTTTTTCAGAAGGTATGGCTTATTTCCAGATTGTTTTAGGTTATGTTCTAGGGTACGTTGTAATCGCACAAATTCTAATGCCCCTGTATTACCGACTTAACGTTACATCGATCTACGAATACCTTTCCAAAAGGTTTGGAATTGTCAGTTATAAAACGGGCGCAAGTTTTTTTATTTTATCGCGCACTTTAGGCTCCGCAACGCGATTGTATCTTGCCACAATTGTTTTACAGCTATTTCTTTTTCAGGATCTTGGCGTGCCATATTGGTTGACTGCTGTGATTACCGTTGCACTAATTTGGGTCTATACATTTAAAGGTGGAATAAAAACAATTGTTTACACAGATACTTTTCAAACGTTTTTTTTAATTAGCGCGGTTGTTATTTGTACAGTAATTATTTCCCAAGCTTTACATGTTGATTTCTTCGGGTTGTTCGATAAAATAAGTTCAACCTCTGCTACAAATGGCGAATCAATGTCTAAAATTTTCTATTTTGATGATCCTCTGTCTAAAACCTACTTCCCAAAACAATTTTTTGGTGGTATGTTCCTTGCGATAGCAATGACAGGATTAGACCAGGATTTGATGCAAAAGAATTTAACGTGCAGAACAATTAAAGATGCACAAAAAAACATGTATTCTTTCACAGCGGTTCTTGTTGTTACAAACTTCCTTTTTCTGATTTTAGGAGGCGCTTTATATGTATATGCTCAATCTAAAGGTGTTGCTTTGCCAATGGCTGGAGATAAAGTTATAACAGATCACGTTTTTCCAACTTTAGCATTGAATAATTTTGGAACAATTGCTGGAGTATTTTTTCTATTGGGAATAACTGCTTCCTCGTACGCGTCGGCAGATAGTGCTTTGGCAGCGTTAACAACTGGATTTTGCATCGACTTTCTGAATTTTAATACACGCGAGGAGAAAGAAAAACAACGTTTGAAATTAATGGTTCATATCGGTTTTTCCATTTTGTTTTTACTAATTATTCTCGGAACAAAGTGGTATGTTGACGCACATCCAGATATTGATTTGATTGGATTGATTTTAACAATTGCGGGATATACTTACGGGCCACTTCTCGGATTATTTTCCTTTGGAATTCTTACAAAAAGAAAATTAATGGAGCTAGGTGTTCCATTTGTTTGTATTGCCGTTTTACTAATTTGTTATTGGTTGGATAAAAATTCAATAGAAATATTTAATGGTTATAATTTTGGCTACGAACTATTAATTTTGAATGGATTATTAACGTTTTTCGGCTTGTGGATTATTTCAAAAAAAGCTATCCAAGAATAAAAATACAACCCATACGTAATGTGGTAAATGAATAAATAAATGAAAATACTTATCGATGATAACGGCTTGCATGCGCGATTTGCACCTTTGACACTTACGCGACCAGTTGGAAATATTCGCCTCGGTTTATTTACCAATGAAGAACGTTGGAAAATTGGTTTTCCGGATGCTGAAATTTTTTACAAAACAGAAAAATACCTTTCTGGAAAATTTCCGTATACAGAACATGCGGATATCGTTGTAAACGCTGCGCTTCTGCCAAATGATCAGATTCTAGTTGCTGTTCAAAATCTTTCGGATGATGAGCAATTATGGATGGGTGAAAATTGGTTAGCGAAAAAAGGAAATGGAAGCAATAAAGTCGAATATATTGGCGAAATACCAGTAATCTTGAAGGAACGCTGGGATGTTTTCAACAAGAATGAAGCCGCAATAGCATATGATTTTTATTTGTCTACAGCTGGAAGAGTTTCTGAAAAAATATCTTCCACAAATACAGTTATAGGTAACCCTCATTTAATCTTTCTGGAAAAAGGAGCACGCGTCGAAGCTGCAATTTTAAACACTTCTAACGGACCGATTTATGTCGGTGAAAATGCAGAAATCATGGAGGGATCTATCGTTCGAGGACCTTTGGCAATGTGTGAATTTAGTGCTTTAAAAATGGGTGCAAAAGTCTATGGTGCAACAACCATTGGACCGCATTGTAAAGTAGGCGGAGAAGTAAATAATGTTGTTTTTCAAGCGTATTCCAATAAAGGGCACGATGGATTTCTTGGAAATTCAAGCATCGGTGAATGGTGCAATCTGGGAGCAGATACCAATGCTTCTAATTTGAAAAATAACTATGGGAATATCTCTACTTATTCTTACGAAGCAAAAAAGGAAATCCCAACGAATGAACAGTTTATGGGTCTATTTATGGGAGATCATTCGAAATGTGGAATCAATACGATGTTCAATACGGCAACTGTAATTGGGGTTTCTTCCAATATTTATGGCGCAGGATTTCCACCAAAGTACATTCCTTCTTTCCGTTGGGGTGGGGCGGAGGAATTAGTTCCTTTTCGATTTGAAAATGCAATCGAATACGCAAATAACATGATGGGGCGCCGAGGATTGCAACTTTCCACTTCAGAAATTGAAATTCTTACTTTTCTGTCCGAAGATACATAAGACAAAATTTCAGTTTATTTTAGATGGCATACGGTTTGACAATCTAGGCTTTGTCTTTGAAAACCGCATATAATCTAAAAAATAATCCATAAGGAGTATTTTTACTGCCACTTTGACTTAAAAAAAATGCTTTTTTCCAATAACAATTAGGTAAATAATAAATTTGAATAGAATACAACAAAAATGGGTGATATACACGATATTGATTTTTTTGATTTAACCGTAGGTTCTGAAAGTGATGCTGAGTTTATTCCTCTGATTACTGCTGAGGAAGAGGAAAATATGAACAAGCAAAAATTTCCGGAAGATTTGCCAATTCTGCCATTACGCAATAATGTATTATTTCCCGGAGTGGTAATTCCAATTACTGTTGGTCGCGATAAATCCATTAAATTAATTCAAGAGGCGAATAAGGGAAATAAGATAATTGGTGTTGTTTCTCAGAAAAATCAAGAAGAGGAATCACCTGAATTCTCTGATCTTCATCAAATTGGTACGGTTGCTCAAATAGTTCGATTATTGAAAATGCCGGATGGTAGTTCAACCGTGATTATTCAAGGAAAAAGACGATTTGAACTTGTTCAACCAACCCAAACGGAGCCATATATGCGCGCCAAAGTTAAGTTGCTAAAGGAAAAATCGTTTGACAAGAAGAGTAAAGAAATGAATATGATGATTAAAACCATTAAAGATCTTGCTCTTCAAATTATCCGCGACAGTCCGAATATTCCATCTGAAGCATCTTTTGCAATCGGTAATATTGACAGTCCAACATTTTTAGTGAATTTCATATCCTCCAACATGAACGCAGATGTCTCCAAAAAGCAGGAAATGCTGGAGGAATTAGACATGGAAAAACGTGTTATAAAGGTTTTGGAGCATTTGAACCTTGAAATACAGATGTTGGAAATGCGTAACGAAATTCAATCCAAAGTGCGAAAGGATATGGATCGTCAGCAGCGTGAATACTTTTTGCAACAGCAAATGCGCACAATACAAGACGAATTGGGCGATAATCCGCAAGAGCAGGATGTGCATGATTTAAGCGATCGCGCAATTGTGAAAAAGTGGGACGAGCGTGTTTCTAAATTATTCTACAAAGAACTGGACAAATTACAACGAATGAATCCGCAAGGCGCTGAATACAATGTTCAGCTGAATTATCTAGATCTTGTTTTAGATTTACCATGGGGAGAATATTCTAAAGATAACTTGGATTTGAATCGCGCAAAAAAGATTTTAGAACGCGATCATTACGGATTAGAAAAGGTTAAGGAACGTATTCTGGAATACTTGGCAGTTCTCAAGTTAAAAGGCAACATGAAATCGCCAATACTATGTTTTTATGGTCCTCCGGGAGTTGGTAAAACTTCTCTTGGGAAGTCAATCGCAGAAGCGCTTGGAAGAAAATATATCCGTATGTCTTTAGGCGGACTGCACGATGAATCAGAAATTCGTGGACACCGCAAAACATACATTGGCGCAATGCCTGGGCGCATCATGCAGAACATTAAAAAAGCAGGAATTTCTAATCCGGTTTTTGTTCTAGACGAGATAGATAAACTGGGGCGCAGTAACCACGGAGATCCTTCTTCTGCACTTTTAGAGGTATTGGATCCTGAACAAAATAATGCGTTTTACGATAATTATGTAGAAACAGAATTTGACCTTTCGCGTGTAATGTTCGTAGCAACTGCAAATAATCTAGCAGAAGTGCAAGGTCCATTGCGTGATCGAATGGAAATTATTGAAGTAAATGGCTATACTATTGAGGAGAAAATAGAAATTGCGAAAAGGCATTTGTTGCCAAAACAAATTGAAGAACACGGAATTTCGAAAAAGGAAATCTCCATAGATAAAATTGTGTTGGAGAAATTGGTAATGGAATACACTAATGAATCTGGTGTTCGCTCCTTGAGTAAAATGATTGCAAAATTAGTTCGCAATCGAGCCAGACAAATTGCAATGGAGGAATCCTTCGATACTAAAATTAAAAAAGAAGATCTGTTTACAATTCTAGGAGCTGGCAGAGGCAGAACAAAATACGAAAACAATGAAGTAGCCGGAGTAGTAACTGGTTTGGCTTGGACGAGTGTTGGTGGTGATATTTTATTTATTGAATCTTCCATTACAAAAGGAAAAGGAAAACTAACGTTAACTGGAAATTTAGGCGATGTAATGAAAGAATCTGCTGTCATTGCATTGGAATTTTTGAAAGCCCACAGCAGTTGGTTGAATTTGGATCAGGAAGTTTTCGATAAACACAATGTGCACATTCACGTTCCAGAGGGTGCAACACCAAAAGATGGACCAAGTGCTGGGATTACAATGTTAACATCATTAGCTTCGCTTTTCACTCAAAAGCGGGTAAAGGCAAATCTAGCGATGACTGGGGAAATTACTTTGCGTGGAGAAGTTTTACCTGTTGGCGGAATAAAGGAGAAGATTCTTGCAGCAAAAAGAGCTGGAATCAAAGAAATCATTTTGTGCGAGAAAAATAAAAACGATATTGAAGAAATTAAACAAGAGTATTTAAATGGATTAACCTTTCACTTTGTGCATCATATGCATGAAGTCCTTGAAATTGCATTAACAAAAGAAAATGTAAAAAATCCAATAGAGGTGAAATAAGTTTGCGGAGCAGTTTAAAATTCCTGCTAAAGTTTTTAGAAAATAAAATATGCATTTAGTTGTTTCACCATTCAATATTAGGTTTTTTTAAACAATATCATTCCTTCTTTGATTTTTTTGGATTCATTCGTAAGTTGTATTTCCTAGATTTTTTGTTACTTCACAATGCGGTTGTTGTTTCAGCATAAAGTGAATGTTAAAAAATAAAAACAAACACGCAACTCAATTAAAAAATTAAGCGTCTTAGGGTTATTAAAAACTTAAAAACTACAGGAATGAATCGTATAAAAAAAATCTTACTATCCATTGTTTTTCTTACTTCAGGTTATAGTTATTCTCAAACTATTGAGTTTACGCAGATCTCAAATTTAGAAATGATGATTGCCAATATTTTTGGCGTGCAATGCGATGGCGTATCAAATGTCCAATTAATGGCAGTGCCGCAGCAAGTTGGTCGTTTTGAAAATGGGGGTATTTTAGGTTTGAATAGCGGTTTAGTTTTGTCTACAGGTATTGTTTCAGGATCACAACAACCTAGTGCTGTATTCAACTCAACAACTTTAGGAACAGTTGGAGATGCTGAAATTGCGCAGTTTGGCGCAAACGCAGGACAAATGTCATCCAATTTTGATGCATGTGTTGTTGAATTTGATTTTACACCAACCTTGTCGGATACAATTCGCTTTAACTATGTTTTGGCATCCGAAGAATATCCGGAATTTGCGAATACGCCTTACACGGATCGTTTCCTCTTCTTGGTCTCCGAAAATAATGGTTCTTATGCTAATATTGCAGTTTTGCCTGGTACAACTATTCCAGTGGAGATCAATTCTGTAAATCAAATGATAAATCCTCAATATTACATCGATAATTTAAGTGGACCAAACGCAGGAAGTTTTGTCTTTGATGCCTATACAACTCCTTTTGAAGCTAAGTTTTTTGCACAGTCAGGAGCTACTTACCATATCAAATTGGTGATTGCAGATGTTTCTGATTATGTTTTTGATTCTGCAATATTTTTAGATGAACAAGAATCTTACAACGATATAAATGGAACATTGACGGTGAATGGTGCACCAGCTGAAGGAATTATTGAAGTGTTCAATTTCATTGGCGATACAACCTTAGCACAGCCGATTCAGATATTAGCGGTAACAAACGGAACATACTTAGCAGATAGTCTTCAAACAGGAATGTACCATGTTCGCTTTACTCCAGATCCTGCATTGTTTCCTGGCGTTGCTCCTCTTTATTATACAAATGGAGATACTTGGTCAACCGCAGAAGCGATTGGTTTACCTTGTTTCTTGAACAGTGGAAACATTAATTCAAATACGTTGAATGTTCTGAACGGTTCGGGTGTTATTGCAGGAACAGTTATTATTGATACAACCTATTTAAAATCTCCAACCGTTCCTTATGAAAACGCATTAGTCAAACTATTCAATATTTCCAATCAAGTGGTTGCGTTTACGTATTCGGATGTACTCGGAAATTTCCAATTTACAGCCATTCCAAGTGGAAATTATTACATCCGTTTGGATGTTCCATATATTCCGCAATTGAACGACCATTCCATAACTGTTGTTGGTAACGATATCGTAATTGGTGCAGATTTTTCAATTCTCATAGATGGCATATATGCTGTCGATAATATTGAGCTGGGTATAGAGGAGGCAAACCTACTAGAAGTAGCGGTATATCCAAATCCTGCAAAAGATAAAATATATATCTCGAATGGCACAAAAGCTGATCTTTCGGTTGAATTAAGTACAATTGATGGCCAAATAATTCATAAATCCTTTATAGGAATTGGAAACACTGAATTAGATCTACTAACATTAGCAGATGGAATCTATTTTATTCGATTAGGAGCTTCAGATTTGCGAAAATTAATTGTTAAAAAATAAATTCTGATATAGGATATCAAAGCGTCGATTCACATAATCGACGCTTTTTTTTTCAATATTCTTTCCAATTTTGGTCTTTCCCTTTAGTGTAAGGAACGGAAGCCTTCTCTAATTGTTTTTCTAAAACAGTAAGGCGAACAATTAAACCATCTAGTTTTACTCTTAAATCTTTATATTGATCAGATACCAATTCCAAAGTTGTACCATGGGATTTCGTTACACCGGTTGTATTGTCATAAAGCATATACTCTAATAAACCAAGTCTTTCCGAAATACCAGAAAGTGTTTCAAATTCTTTAGAAGATTTTAAGCGGTCTCCCCACAATACAATTGCACACGAATCATAAAGCAACTCCAAAGACTTTATTTCTGATACTAGATTGATTTCAGTATTCGGATAGGTGAGCAATGCATGTTTCAAAATCCCCATTTTTTCTTTGGATTCTTGCATTAAATTCGAAGTGCCGCTTACTTTTCTATTTAGTTCTGCGACCTTGGAACGGAAATCTGACAATTCTTCGGCATCTTGTGCAACCAATGTTTGGTTGTTTAAAGCTTTTACTTGGAAATTAATTTTAGAAGCGAATGGTTCTACT
>CANJSS010000010.1 GCA_947476955.1 Flavobacteriales bacterium | reverse complement strand
GGTTCAACAGAAGTGTTCCACTACGAAATAACAGATATCGATGGTCGTGTTATCGCTACTAAAAAATCAGCGATCAACGGAACATCCGTAACTGAAATTAATTTAAATGGAAAAGTTACAGGAATGTATATGATCCGCGTTTTCAATGATAACGCTGAGAAAGTATTCCGTGTGATCTTACAATAAGATTTCTATTGAAATTGAAAGAGGGAGGCCAATTGGTCTCCCTCTTTTTTTGTGTCAAATTTAGCTTGGTCCAATTTTAAAATTGGTTGAAGGATAGTTGAAAAAAAAGTAAAACCAAAAGCGATAAATCCTTGGACTAATTCATTATTCCTAAAAGACTTTTTATATTTACATAAAATGAGAAAATATGATGGCTCCCTTTAACCTTCAAAAGTGGATTGATGATAACCGCGATATGCTTAAACCACCAGTTGGCAATAAAAATTTATATGTCGAAGCAGGAGATTTTATTGTGATGGTTGTTGGCGGTCCAAACGCGAGAAAAGACTACCATTTCAACGAGAGTGAAGAGCTTTTCTATCAGATAGAGGGCGACATTACTGTTCGTATTCAAGACGAAGGCAAAGCGAAGGATATTGTGATCAAAGAAGGAGAGATTTTCTTACTTCCAGGAAATACACCACACTCCCCAATTCGTGGCGCCAATACCGTTGGCTTGGTAATAGAGAAAGTACGGATAGGAACAGATCTTGTGGATGGTTTAATGTGGTTTTGTGAAACGTGCAATACAAAACTACACGAATACCGTTTTCCCTTATCCAATATAGAAAATGATTTTCTACCCCGTTTTAGAGAATTCTACAGTTCCGAAGCACATCGAACGTGTAAAAATTGTGGTCATGTTATGGAAGTAGACCCAAGATTTATATAAAATCAAGACTTATTACCGTAAAAGGAAATTACAGCCTTGTATAAAAGGTTGGATAGAAAAAACCGAATAAACAGCGAATTCATACCAAAAGAGGAAGTTGATCTATAGGCCTCGGCCAATATTTATTTCGGTTACAAATATGATTTTAGGAAATTAGTGCTTAGTCGTTCAGAAATTAAATGAACGCTTAAAGATTAACTCAAAAATTGAAAGCCGATTACTAATTCGTTTCGGACAAATAGTTAGCATACATTTTCTTATTCCAAAAATAAATAATAGCTAAGAAACCGATGATTAATATGCTATAAACGAGTTGAGCGCTATGCATATTTTTATAGAAATCCGTGTAGTTAATGAATAGCCACATAGTTGTCGAAACCACACCAGCAAAAACAAGACCTTTCGTTAATACAATTCCCATCCAGTTGTTCAATCGGTTCAAATCTTTTGGGAACTTATACAATAAAGCCATCCAGCTATCGGTTCGACCCAAATACGTAAATGTTACGAATTCCTTAAAAGTATATCCTTTTTGGGTTGGAAAAAGACGTGTAGGTTTAAAAGTACTTAAGTAATAAGCATAAACAACATATACTGTCAATAAACCGAGCACAATTAATAACGGCGCCCAAGTCATTCCTAAAACGCTGACAAGTGGATTGCTCTCCTTGCTTAAATCTGGTGTTAATTGGTTCGTGGAATAAGCATCATACATTCTAGTAAGGATGATCCAAGATATCGTTATAGTGAATTTTATTTTTTTCAAAAGCGCAGATAAATTTGATAGTAATTTTTTTGGTGAACACTAGCGAATAAGATTCACATGCCCATTTAACGCATAGGCTTTCCCTAAAAAGTCGTAGTATTTTATTGTCCAAACATAGGTTCCGTCTTGGCACGAATATCCGTTATAGGAACCATCCCAATAATCTTTCAGATCGTCCATCGTATAGATTAATTCTCCCCAACGATCAAACAAAAGTAATTCGAACGAACGAATGTTGCTGGCTGAAATTCTGAAACCCTGGTTGCTTTCATCCCCATTTGGTGTAAATGTATTTGGGATAAAGAGAATTGGCGTATAATAAATGGATACAATATCAGATGCTGCACACCCATTAATATCGGTATACGTTACTGTGAAATCCATATTTACATCCGGTTGAACCGTTGGACTGCTGCAGTTTACACAACTCACATATTCAGCAGGAGACCAAGTATATGGTCCTGGGGTAGAACTCGTCGCGGATAACTGAATCACATCACCAAATAAGGCATAAACATCTGGCGACGTTTGAATAAAAGGCAATGGAAACAAGTCAACAAAGACATTAGCCGTATCCACGCAACCATTTTGATCCGTACCAATAACAGAATAAATTGTTGGTGCAGCAGGTGTCGCTATAACTTGAGCAGCATAGGCGTTATTCAAAGTTTGATTCGGAAACCAACTATAGGAAACGCCACCACTTGCCCAAAGCGGGACAGATTCTCCCGGACATACAATCGTATCATTTCCTGCTAGAATCGTAGCGGAAACAACTATTACCATTACAGAGTCGCGTAAGGTGCCACAAGCGTTCGTAAAATCACAATAATAAGTAAAATCATCTGCTGGGGAAACCGTTACAGAAGAACCAACCAAAGTGTTAATTTGGTAATTGGGAGACCATACATACGTTTCTGCACCTGAAACTGTTAGAGTTAGAGAATCGCCAACACACATGTTTGGATTTACAGGTACTTGAGGAACTGGAGGATCAAAAAATACTGAAATTGTAACGGTATCGTTAGCGACGCAGCCATTCACTGAAATAACTTCTACAAAATAGGTAATTGTATTTGCAGGAGTCGAAATTGGATTGGAAATAGAAACATTATCCAAAAATGTTGGTGGCGACCAAAGATATGTTCCACCGCCACTCGCTTGGAGTTGAACAGAATTACCAACACAAATGGAAGTGTCATTCGAGATGGAAGAATTGGATTGAAAAACAACCAAGGTTAACGAAAGTGTATCTGTTCCGCAGCTATCACTAATAATTACAGTAAAAAGAGTAGTTTCCAAAACTGTTGCAATTGGTGTAGGACTTGTTGGATCATCCAATAAATTCGCGGGACTCCAACTGTAATTAGCACCACCAAATGCTTCCAACTGAGCCGTTTCGCCTGGACAAATTGAATTGGTTGGAAGCGTTACGCCACCTTGAAAATCACCAATATTGACTACGAAATTTACTGAATCAGGAGAAAAACACCCATTGGAATCCGCTACCACCAATGTAACGTTATAATCACCGGGTGCAGAATAGAAATGAGAAGGATTAATCGCTGTTGAAAAAGTACCATCACCAAAATTCCACAAGAAAGTATTGCCGTTTGAACTATTGTTGTCAAAAATAACAGGAGCTGGCATACAAACGATTGTTTGCGGCTCAGAAACGATAGCTTCAATGGAATTCAACTCAAATTTAAAAGCCGCCAAATTACAATTTGTGCTGTTATTAGTTGGCGACCAAACTCCTGGAGTGCTTGTAAAACCATAATCACTTCCACCACAAGCGCCGCAAACTGCATGGTAAATTCTACCGGATTTATCAAAACGGCTCGTTCCCCCATCCACATGGTTGTAACTACTTGTTGATCCACCCATATACGTAGCGTATTTTAGCATAGCAGCATCCTGATCCAATACAGCAATATAAAAATTAGACCCATTTGTGGTAGTTTGAAAGGCATCAAAAGTAGTTGGAAATCCATTACTTGTACTTTGAGCTGCTTGCCCGGATTGATTTACACTCCCACCCCATCCAGACAAATAAATATCGTAGCAATCAGAAACTAAAAAAGCGGTTGGTGAAATCTCCACATTTCCAGTGCCTCCGCCAATCATCGTAGACCAATTTATGGTTAACAAATTCGGAGAATATTTTCGAATAAATTGGCCAGAATTAGGATTTCCGTAGCAGCCTACTGAAATTGGCCATGAAGATTGTGATTGCCCAAAAACGTATGCATTATTATCTAAATCCAACTGCACAAAATAAGCCTGGTCGTACTCTGTAAATCCCATATAGGTTCCAGCAATCAAAGCACCATTGGTTCCATTAAATCGTGTTAAGTAACCATCGGAAATTCCACCGTTGAAGGTTAAATCATTACCAGTTAAAAAAGGTAAGTTAATCGAAGAAGTACCCCCTGCAACATATACGCTTCCATTACTAGCAACTTGAATAGAATTTCCAGTTTCATTGGTGTTTCCTCCAAAATAAGTACTCCAAAGCATGCTGCTTAAATTTGCATTCATTTTAAAAACCACTGCATCCTGAGTGCCGCTCAAAGCATTTTGACTTCCCAATAAAACAGGGAAATTGGCAGATTGCGTGGTAGAAGCAACATAAATGTTTCCAATGGAGTCTAGGCTAATTTCCCCGCGAAACTGATCACCATAGTTGTAATGCAAACTGGAAGAATTTAGACCATCTGTTCCGCCGCCGCCAACAAATGTAGAGGATAAAAGCGCCGTTCCATTTGGATTCAGTCTAGCGATATAAATATCTGATCCTGAAAAACCAATATTATTCTCCACAACTGTTGGCCCACCATTGAACGAATTATCATACGGTGACGGACCCATTGGAAAATTGACAGAAGATGTGACACCAAAAACGTATAAGTCGCCCGATGGCGCACAAATAATACTATTTGGAGTCTCGTTACCGTTTCCGCCCAAGTAGGTTGAATACAGCAAGGCTGTGCCTGTTGAATTGAATTTTGTGATTCCTACGTCTACGTTATATCCGGATTCCGTTCCAATATTGTATGCGCCATCAAATGCGCCATTTGTAGTTGGATAACCGCCCGAAAAAACGATACCACCAGCAAAAACGTTTCCATCTGCATCCGGAGCAGCAGTAAAACCCCAATTATCTGCCGTTGAACCTGTAAAAGTTGAGAAAACCAGGTAAGGATCAATTATTAAACTTGCAGTTGAATCGTATCCGTTCGGAAATTGAAAAGAAACTACGCCTTCCAACAAGCGATATTCTACTTCAACTTTAGTTTTTTTACCTTCCTTTTCAGTCCAGGCGATTGGAGCGGACTCCGTAATTTCACCAAAGCGATTTTCGTGGTGCAACTTTCCGTTTTGATCAATATAGGATTTATTCGCGCCAGTTATAGTGTATTTTATTTTTGAAGCATCCGATCCCGGCTTTAAAAAGAAAGAATATTTAAGTTTTTGATTAGAACCATCGAGAATCAAATTTGTGCCTGGATAGTAATCCACATATTCCAATAATGAGAAGCTTTTTACATGTGCTTTCCATTTGGATGAATCGTTCCCAATGAAGTAATTTCGGTAAAAATCAGAAGTATTATTCTCACGTATAACTGCATTTGTGTTTGCGCCAATGAATTCCGTTCGAATAACATGCGCTTGAAAATCCAATGCGCCATTTTCAGCATGTTCCGTTTCTGCATTATGCATGTGTCTGGACTTTGCCGTATGCAAAAAATAGGTGAATCCAGTTTTTTCCAGATACATTTCTCCAAGGTCCAAATCAATTTTATAGCTTATTCTATTATCCCATTGCCCCTGATTTGGATGCATCCATACCACTTGAGAGAAAATCTCAAAGGTTGTAAGGAAAAATACACTAAATAAGGCTAACAATCTCATAGTTAACATCGAATTTACAACAAAAAGTAAACATCTGAAAGGTAGGTAAACATTAAAAAAAGTCAGAAGTTAAGTTATCTTATACTAAAACTGAATAATATATAAATAAGTTGCCTTTGGTCGAAAAATAAAATATTCAATTTTTAGCTTTTTTACCTTTGATTAAAAGCGTAAATTTACAGCTCAATTCACCAATCAGGCAAATGAGCGATGCAATAAAACACGAGTGCGGTATTGCACTTCTTCGATTAAAAAAACCTCTACAGTTTTATCTGGACAAATATGGCACGGCCTTTTATGGTCTTAACAAGTTGCATTTATTGATGGAAAAACAGCACAACA
The DNA here is from genome assembly GCA_947476955.1 of Flavobacteriales bacterium. Taxonomy (GTDB): domain Bacteria; phylum Bacteroidota; class Bacteroidia; order Flavobacteriales_D; family Crocinitomicaceae; genus M0103. Next base: position 31,937 of record CANJSS010000010.1, on the reverse strand, counting down.
GAGGGCAAGATGGCGCTGGTGTTGCAAATATCAAGTTAGACATGCAGCCGGGTGAGCGCTATATTTCAAGACACCGATCAATAGATAGTAAGCCTCTTCAGGATATTTTCGATCATATAAACGAACGTTTCCTAGAAATTGAAGAACAAAATCCTGCCTTACTAAAAGATGTTGAATACTTAAAGAAAAATGCTGGTTTTACCGGTGAATTATTTCTTGGTCACCTGCGCTATGGCACATTTGGAAGGAATTCCATTGAAAATTGCCATCCATTTTTGCGCCAGAACAACTGGCTAACACGTAATTTAGTTGTGGCAGGGAATTTCAACTTGACGAACGTGGATGAACTATTTGATGTATTGGTGAATATTGGCCAGCATCCAAAAGAAAAATCGGACACGGTTACAGTTCTGGAAAAAATTGGTCATTTTCTAGACGAGGAAAATGAAGAACTATATGCTCAATTAAAAGCGCAAGGATATTCTAGCATTGACATTTACGGTAAAATTGCCGAAAAAATCGATATTGAAAGAATATTGAAACGCGCTTCGGAAGATTGGGACGGTGGCTATGCAATGGCTGGATTGTTTGGACATGGAGATGCTTTTGTTTTGAGAGATCCATCGGGAATTCGCCCAACGTATTGGTATGAAGACGAGGAAGTTTGCGTTGTTGCTTCTGAACGCCCAGTTATTCAAACCGCTTTTAATTTAAAAAGCGAACAAATCAAAGAACTTACACCAGGGCACGCTTTGATTATCAAAAAAAATGGCACCGTTTCTGAGACAAAGATTAATGAACCGAAAGATCCTTTAAAATGTTCCTTCGAACGTATTTATTTTTCCCGTGGAAATGACATTGAGATCTATAACGAACGAAAATTATTAGGGAAGAATATTGTTCCACAAGTATTGGATGCAATTGGACACGATTTGGATAATTCCGTTTTCTCCTTCATTCCAAATACGGCAGAAGTATCATTTTATGGAATGATAAAAGGGTTGGAAGATTATTTAAATGACCGCAAATTTAATGCAATCAAAGCACTCGGAAACTCTTTAACAGATGAAAAATTACGCGAAATAATTTACCAAAGAGCTAGAATTGAAAAAATTGCAATCAAAGATGCCAAATTAAGAACCTTTATAACGCAAGATACTTCTCGGGACGACCTTGTGGCGCATGTGTACGATATTACCTATGGAAGTGTTAAACGGAATCAGGATAATTTAGTTGTAATAGACGATTCAATCGTGCGTGGAACCACTTTAAAACAAAGCATCCTACGTATTTTAGATAGATTGGATCCCAAGAAAATTGTTGTCGTTTCTTCTGCGCCACAAATCCGTTTCCCTGACTGCTATGGGATAGATATGGCAAAACTTGGCGATTTTATTGCGTTTGAAGCTACGATTAATTTGTTGAAAGAACGTGGAATGGAAGACGTAATTGGGAATGTGTACAAAAAATGTAAAGAACAAGTTCATTTGCCGAAGGAGCAAATTAAAAACTATGTTAAAGAAATATACGCCCCTTTCTCCAACGAGGAAGTGTCTGCAAAAATTGCTGAATTATTGACACCACCAAGTATTCATGCTAAAGTTGAAATTATTTACCAAACGGTTGAAAATTTACATTTATCTTGTCCTAATAATTTGGGAGATTGGTACTTTACAGGAAACTATCCTACTCCAGGCGGAAATAAAGTTGTGAACACGGCTTTTATCAATTGGGTAGAAGGAAAAAATATCAGAGCCTATTAAAATTAGGCGCGAATTTATACGTTTAAGGTTGTTTGAAGAATTCACAACAACCAATCACTAACCTTTAACTGTTGGTCCATTTTATTGCTCTAAAAAAGGTGAAAACTGCATGAAAAAACAAACTGCCATATTTTTTTATATTCTTGGAGCCTATGTTGTGCTTCAGTTTGTTTGGTGGGGGTATCATTTGATTGAGCTAACGGAAGAATTAAAAAAGGAACCGACTGAAATCGCAAAAAGGATAACGATGATTTTTGGTGAAGGTCTGGTTTTTTTCGTGATTTTAATTTTTGGATTATCTAAAATTCGATCGTCCATCATCAAAGAATTGCGCCTATCGGAAAGACAGAATAACTTTCTTTTATCTGTAACGCATGAATTAAAAACCCCTTTGGCGGCGAACAAATTGTATCTCCAAACTATCCAAAAAAGAAAGTTAGATGAGCAGAGTCAAACGGATCTTTTGCAAAAAGCTATTCAGGAAAATGAGCGTCTCGAACTGATGATCGATAACATTTTAAATGCATCACGAATTGAGAATAAGGCCTTACAGCCAATTAAAGAAGAAAAAAATCTTTCTGAAATAGTGAATTCAGTTGTTAATAGATTCCATAGACGTAACCAAAAAGAATTTATTACCTGCGAGATCGAAGCAGGAATAATCGCACCGGTCGATATCTTCTTTATTGAAACAATCCTCAATAATTTAATTGAAAATGCAATCAAATATGGCTCGATTGAAAAGGGAATTACCGTTTACCTTTTTAAAAAGGACCAAGAAATAGTATTTGGGGTCAAAGATTATGGCCCCGGAATTTCAAAAGAGCTCCGAAAACAAATTTTTTATAAATTCTTTCGCGCTGGAAATGAGGAAACACGCATGAAAAAAGGAAGTGGACTTGGTTTGTTTATTGTATCCGAATTAGTCCGTATTCACAATTCGAAAATTCTTTACAAAGAAAATAGTCCATCAGGTGCCAATTTTGAGATAACTTTAAACGTATGACGAATCATTTTGGACTAATAATTCTGGATGGCTGGGGATTGGGAGATCACTCCAAGTCGGATGCTGTATTTAATGCAAATACGCCATTTATGGATGAATTATTAGGGAAGCATCCAAACGCGAAATTAATTACCTGTGGCGAAGAAGTTGGTTTACCAAAAGGGCAAATGGGTAATTCAGAAGTTGGACATTTAAATATTGGCGCTGGCCGCATCGTTTACCAAGAATTAACCCGCATAAATAAATCCATCAAGGATGGTGATTTCTTTCAAAATACTGTTTTGTTAGATGCTATGAAGAAAGCAAAAGAAGGTGGTAAAAAGCTGCATTTCTTGGGTTTAGTTTCCAATGGCGGCGTGCATAGTTCGCAGGAACATTTGCATGCCTTATGTAAAATGTCCGAAGAAAATGGTGTGAAAGATGTGTTTATCCATGCTTTTACAGATGGGCGAGATTGCGATCCGAAAAGCGCTTTGGTATTTATCCAGGAACTCGAAGAGGCGTTAAAAAAATCGACTGGAAAAATCGCTTCTGTCATTGGTCGCTATTATGCAATGGACCGAGATAATCGCTGGGAAAGGGTTAAAAAAGCCTATGATTTATTGGTGCGCGGAATTGGCTCTTCAACGGAATCTGCCATTCAGGCAATCCAAGAATCCTATGCACAAGGAATAACAGATGAATTTATCGAACCAATAGTTGTAACCAAAAATGGTTTGCCCATAGGATTAATTGAAGAAGGAGATGTGGTTGTTTCTTTCAACTTTAGAACCGATAGACCAAGAGAAATAACCAGTGTTTTGACTCAAAAAGAATTCCCTGAATTCGACATGAAACCACTGCGACTAGACTACTGCACTATGACCAGTTACGATGCAACATTTAAAAATGTGCAGGTAGTATTTGAGAAGGATAATTTACAAAATACGCTAGGTGAAATTTTATCGAAACTAGACAAAACGCAAGTTAGAATTGCAGAAACGGAAAAATATCCGCATGTAACCTTCTTTTTTAACGGCGGTAGGGAAGAAAAATTCCCATTAGAAGAAAGAATTATGGTGGATTCTCCAAAAGTTGCAACCTATGATTTGCAGCCGGAAATGAGTGCTTTTGAAGTGAAAAAAAAGATCTTGGATTTCATGGAAGAAGCGCACCCAAACTTCATCTGTTTAAATTTCGCAAATCCGGATATGGTTGGTCATACAGGAGTTTACGATGCAATAGTTAAGGCTGTGGAAACAGTAGATCTGTGCTTAAAAGAAATTGTAACGAAAGGATTAGAAAGTAACTACGAATTTCTAGTAATTGCTGATCATGGCAACGCAGATTGCGCCATAAATAATGACGGAACGCCAAATACAGCACATTCTTTAAATCCAGTTCCAATTGTTTTAGTGAGTAAAGAAAAGGGACTTATTTTAAAGGATGGAATTTTAGCGGATGTGGCGCCAACAATTTTACGAAGAATGGGCATTGCTGCGCCAATGGAAATGACTGGCGTATCCTTGGTTTAATCCACTGAAATTTTATTCGAAATATTTTTTACTTGCTGTGAGACTTATTTAGAATAGCAGTCGTTGAATAACCTTCCACTAAATCAATAGCAAAAACCTCTCCTCCGTTATCGCGGACAATATCTGAACCAACAATATATTTCTTAGATAATTTATCTGTTTCCTGTGGATCGTAATCTGCCCCTTTCACTAATATTTCTGGAAGTAACTTCTCAATAACATGCAATGGCGTTTGTTCCTCAAAAAAAACAACGATATCTACACAACCGAGTGCTGCCAAAACAAGTGCACGAGCATCCTCTGGATTAACTGGTCGGTTATCGCCTTTTCCTTGCTGTTTAACCGAGAAATCTGTATTTATTGCGACAACGAGTCGGTCTCCTAAATCTGCCGCTTTTGCTAAATAGGTTACGTGTCCCTTGTGCAAAATGTCAAAGCAACCATTGGTGAAAACGACTTTTTCGTTCTTCAGCTTCCAAATAGCAATGCGTTTTTTTGCAGCATCGATGGAAAGGATTTTATTCTCCAGATTGGATAGTCGGCTCATTTTCTTTGGAAAAATTCTTTGGTAATAAAGCTAAGGAAATTAATCCTAATACAATCATCAATGCAGTTTGGGTAATCCAAATCAACATTCCAAGTGCATTTCCTACTGCGCGTGCATCTGCCGGATGTTCTTCGCCAATTAGCGATGCTACAACGAGCCCAACAAGCAATGGATAAATGCCAATACCTCCATTTGTAAAAACAATACCTAAAGATCCAGCGATAAAACCGAGTAAAATACCTGAGAAAGGAATCGAAGCTGTTTGTTCAAGTGCTTGAAAAGGAAGTGCGAACATCGCAACGTAACAACACCAAATAATTGCGGTTTGAAAGAGATACCCAAAAGGCTGCTTCAATTTAAAAATGGATAAAAGTCCACCAAATACTTCTTTAGAAAATCCAATAAACTTTTGACGGAATTGATTTTTAAAAATTAAAAGATAGGAGAAAATAATCCCAATTAATAAAACGACGCTATACATAACTATTTTCCAAGGAAAACCTTCCTGAGTTCCGCTTGTTTGTGCGCCAAATTCAATTTCTATCAACGACTTAATTTTAAAAAAATCGTCAAATCCAATAAAAGCTGTTAACACAGCAATTGATGCCAGCACGACTAAATCGACTGCTCTTTCGCCGATTATTGTGCCAAAAGAAGAGGAAAATGGTACACCGTCAGAACGGTAAAGCATTGCAGAGCGAGAAGCTTCGCCCGCGCGGGGAATTGTTAAATTAACAAGATAACCGATCATCACGGCATGGTACCGATTCCAGAAACTTGTTTTATGGCCGAGCGGTTCAAGTACATATTTCCAGCGGAAAGCACGGGCAAAATAGGCAATTACTCCTAAAATCAAAGCCAAGATTATCCAAAAGTAGTTTGCGTTATAAATTGCGGTGTAAAATGCTTCTAATTTTTTTGGATCTTTAGCCATATCGGAAAAGAAAACCCAAATTAAGTATATGCCCAACAGCAGTGGCAATAAAGTTTTTACTATTGAAATTAGAAACTTTTTATTCATTTAATCAATTAAATTGGTTTCTTCATTCGGAAACACTAAACTAGGTTTAAACGTCTTTGCTTCTTCAAATTCCATGTATCCATAACCGATGATAATAATCACATCTCCCATCGCTACGCGTCTTGCAGCTGGTCCGTTCAAACAAATCGTTCCAGAAGATCGTTCGCCTTTAATTACATATGTTTCAAAACGTTCGCCATTATTAATATTTACAATTTGAACGCGTTCACCTTCAATCAAATTAGAAGCATCCATTAAGTCCTCATCAATCGTAATACTTCCGATATAATTCAGATCTGCTTGCGTAACTTTTACACGGTGAATTTTAGATTTTACTACTTGTATCAACATATTTTATCTATTCGGGAAACAAAGGTAACGGAAATTTAAAAAGACAATAGGAAAATTTATTTTAAAGGTAATAAGTTGGACAATCGAATACATTCTTCACGATCTTGCCATAGATGCTCCAAAGAAATTTGCCAATCAGCGTTTCTATTCAACCATTTTTGGAGGTAATCCTGGTGCAAAACTTTTTTCCAATCGCCAACTTGATGTGGTTCAATGCGCTGTTCACGCACAATTTTTGTTTCAATTAATGCCATTCTATCTATTACGGCAGTGAAGTCAAAGCGATTTTTAGCGCAGCGCAAGTAACAATGCATTTCAGGAATACTTTTGTAGGATTTATCTTTAAAAAAATCTTTTAAAACTGGGTGCGTTGCTTCATTCATTAAAAAAATTCCTGCAATCAATTCAATTTCAGTATGGAGATTTTCTTCCGCTAATTTGGCCAATATTGCATGTTTAGAGGAACAATTTCCTATGTTTTCAGTCAAAACTAATGCAAAATCGTTTATTTGAGATATTCTGCCAAATGGGATTTTTTTCAGGAAGTTACAAGCCTCCCGAAAGGTTACAATTCCTTTGGCACGAAAAAGCAATGAAAACTCCCCGTCATTTAAAGGAAAATTGACGATTTCCACATTTTTCATTTAGGCAATCCGATGCGCAAATCTTTGCCCGAAATCGTTCGCTTTTCATCCAATGGAATTTTTTTGGAGAAAATCCAGATTCCACCTTTCACTTTCCCCGTAATGCGCACCGTAACCTTCTCTGCTTTTGCATATTTCAGAACGGTGATCATCGCCCCATCCTCTAAAACCGCAAGAAGTGGAACAGATAAATCGTTCTCTTTTTTTGCTTTGAGTTTCAATTTTTCATCCAACACAACTGTTCCCATGAATTTATCTTCTAGGTAAACGTCTACTTTGGATGGTTTAACTTTAATACCAAACCAATTGGGATTCAAGACTTTAACTGCCACTGTAAAAGAGATATTTTTACCATCAATCTTATTCAACTGTATACCTTCCGAACCGATAAATTCAGGCTCCTGAAATGTTGCGCAGGATGTCAGTAGAGTCAGAACTAGTCCAAAAATAAATAGTTTAAACATACTTTATGTTATTTGGAAAGTTCCGTGAAGTTCTTATAGAAATATGGGATGGTTTCAATGCCTTTATAGAAATTGAAAAGTCCAAAATGTTCATTCGGAGAATGAATTGCATCACTGTCCAAACCGAAGCCCATTAATATTGTTTTCAAACCCAAAATTTTCTCAAACATTGCAACAATTGGAATACTTCCGCCACTTCTAACTGGAATTGGTTTTTTACCAAAGGTTGTTTCATAGGCTATTGCAGCAGCTTTATAGCCAATAGAATCAATTGGCGTTACAGCAGCCTCTCCTCCGTGGTGCGGTTTTACGGTAACTTTTACACTTGCGGGAGCTATCGCTTGAAAATGATTTAAAAATAAGTTAGTAATTTCTTCTGGATCTTGATCTGGAACGAGTCGCATAGAAATTTTAGCATACGCTTTCGAAGCAATTACTGTTTTCGCACCTTCACCAGTATAGCCGCCCCAAATTCCATTTACATCCAAAGTTGGACGAATACTTCCGCGTTCCATAGTTGAATAACCAGCTTCACCCATAACTTCATTTAAATCCAACGCTTCGCAATATTTTTCTAATGAAAATGGAGCCTTCGCCATTTCAGCTCTTTCTGGATCGGATAATTCAACTACCTTATCGTAAAATCCAGGAATTGTTATCTTGTTGTTTTCGTCGTGTAAGGAAGCAATCATTTTTGCTAATGTATTTATTGGATTTGCTACACAACCTCCATATAAACCAGAATGCAAATCTCTATTTGGACCAGTAACTTCTACTTCCACATAGCTCAAACCTCTAAGACCTGTTGTAATAGATGGATCATTGTTTGAAAGCATTCCAGTATCCGAAACTAAAATAATATCTGCTTTGAGTTTTTCTACATTATTTTTGACGAAAATTCCGAGATTGGCACTTCCAACTTCCTCTTCCCCTTCAATCATAAATTTTACATTGCAAGGAAGATCATTGGAACGAAGCATTGCTTCAACCGCTTTTACATGCATAAACATTTGACCTTTATCGTCACAAGCTCCTCGAGCAAAAATAGCGCCTTCGGGATGAATCGCAGTTGTTTTAATTACAGGTTCAAATGCTGGACTCGTCCACAAATCAATTGGATCTGCTGGCTGAACGTCGTAATGACCATAAACCAAAACGGTTGGAAAGTCTTGATTTATAATTTTTTCACCATAAACAATTGGATACCCAGCCGTCTGGCAAATTTCTACAGTGTCCATTCCAATTTTATTCAAATGTTCTGCAATTGATTCTGCAGTTTTGTGCACATCTTTTGAGAATTTTGGATCTGCGGAAACAGATGGAAGCTTTAATAAGTCAATCAATTCGCTTAAAAATCTTTCTTTATTTTCCTGAATAAAATTTTGTGTAGCATTCATGTATATCTTTTTTTGGGGTACTTCAAAATTCGGAATTTTTATCCAAAAAATGAGATTTTATCTTTTTTATTCGCATTTCATGCAACCAATTTCTATATTTGGATGTCTTGACTACATTAAAAACTTATATACAATGAATTTTCGTAACATATTTACCGTATTTGCTTTCACCTTTGGTATTGTAAGTTGGAATAACGCTCAGATTTCTGTTCAAAACGTTCTAACACCAAATCAGTTGGTTCAAAACGTCTTGTTGGGATTTGGAGTAACTGCTTCCAACATTACTGTAAATGGCAGTCCAATTTCCACAAATACTGTCCAGGGTAATTTATCCTATTTCAATTCTGGCACCACAAGTTTTCCTATTCAACAAGGAGTTCTGCTTACTACCGGACTTGGAATTGGGGCTGTTGGTCCAAATAGCTCAACTTCGCAAACAAATGGCGGAACCCCTCTAGTTACAACTGATGTTCACCTCAATGATATTGCGAATGGATCTGTTACAAACGGAGTAGTTTTAGAATTTGATTTCGTTCCTTCTGGAGATACCATTTCATTTAATTACATTTTTGGATCAGAAGAATATCCTGAATTTTCGCCATCCTCTTACAATGATGCATTTGGATTCTTTTTATGGGGACCAGGAATCAGCGGTCCATACGTTTTAGGAGGTTATCCGAGTGGCGGACAAAATCTTGCTATTATTCCGGGAACTACCACTCCAGTAACAATTAATAATGTTGGAGACCAGACAAATACACAATATTACGTTTTCAACGACAATGGATCAACCTACGGAACAGCAATTCAATACGATGGAACTACCGTTCTTTTGAGTGCCAATGCATCCATTCAATGTGGGGAAACGTACCATATAAAACTTGCAATTTGCAATGTGGGCGATCAAGCTTACGATTCTGGTGTTTTTCTTCAAGCAAATTCATTCAGTTCAGAAGCGATTGAAATAGCAGTTGCAACTGTTTCTGGCGACACGACTGTCTACGAAGGGTGTACTCAAGCGAATCTAATGTTCATTCGACCACAAACGCAATTGGACGACACGCTTATCATAAACTATTCGATAACAGGAAATGCAACAATGGGAACGGATTATAATACTTTAACCAATCCAATTACATTTCTACCAGGCATGGATACAATCGTTTTAACGATTAATCCAATTGCAGATGGTATTCCAGACAACAATGAGTACGTAACAATCACGGCAACAACTATTTCTTCATGTGGAGATACATTAATTTCATCCGGAACATTGTATATTTTGGATTCCATTCCAATTACGATTACGGAAACAAATCCAACAGTGCCTTGTGCAAATGATTCTGTGTTCGTTTCTGCAAGTGCAGCAGGATTATTCCCACCTTTCACTTATTCCTGGACTGGCGGGCAAACGGGGCCTACTGCATATTTCCCTTCTGTGACTGGAGCGATGACTGGAACAATAGATTATTATGTGACAGCTACAAATTCGTGCGGCTATACCGGAACAGATACCGTAACCATAACGTTGAATCAAACACTTGCTGTGGATACAATTTGGTCGGGACCTGCAACCTGTGATCCAATCGGTTGGGTGGCAGCCTATGTTACGGGACAAACTGTAACACCGCAACATGGTATCTATTACACATGGAATGGACCAGGCGCATCCAATCCAAGTTTTGTAAATGCTTCCGTTTGGGAGAATCTTGCTTCAGGTTGGTACTACATCAATATTGAAGATGCCGTTTGCTCTGTAAACGATAGTGTTTTTATTGATATTTTGGACCCTCCAGTTGCCGAATTTAGCGCGAATCCAACATCTGGCTGTACGCCATTGGAAGTTACTTTTACCAATACAAGTCAAAATGCTTCTAGCTACAGTTGGAATTTTGGAAATGGAACAACAATAAATGTGAATTCCCTTTCGAATCAATACCAGACGTATACTTCCAATGCAACAATTCAATTAATTGCGTCTGAAGGAAATTGTAGGGATACTGCAGTAGTTTCTGTATACCTCAGTATTTGTGGTTGTACAGATGTTTTAGCTGTTAACTATAATCCTTTGGCAAATGCCGATGATGGATCTTGCTATTATCCTCTTCCTACGGTTGAAGCACCAAATGTCTTTTCACCGAATGGTGATGGTTTAAACGACTTTTATTTTCTCTCCACAACAAATACCATTTCGATTGAACTTTCGATTATAAATCGTTGGGGCAATGTAGTGTTTGAAGGTTCTGGAATAAACCCTGCATGGAATGGTAAAATGCAAAGTGGTGCAGAAGCACCTGATGGTGTTTATTTTTATAAATACACTGTGTTTGGCTTACAGAATCAATTTATTGAAGGCCATGGATTCCTACATTTAGTGCTGCGTTAAGAAGCAACCATATTATAATACAAAAAAAGAGAGGTGTATAAATATGCCTCTCTTTTTTATTTTAAAATTACAAATCAGCAGTCATCAATACAAGAAATTATTATACGGATAGCGTACTTTAAAAATACGTTTAACTTCCTGGTAAATTTCCTCCTTCAGTTCTTCAATATTCTCTTTATCCGTTGCGGAAATAAAAACACATTTTGTATTATTTAACTTTGACATCCATGTTTTCCTGAGATGCTCCAGCGTATATGTTTCTTTTGAAGGTGGATTCGGATCATCTGGATCAACTTCCACGGGATGGTATGCATCAATTTTGTTGAAGACCAAAATTACCGGTTTTTCGGTTTTATCCAATTCATTTAACGTTTCATTCACCACATGGTATTGGTCTTCAAAATTCGAATGCGAAATATCTAGAACGTGTACCAATAAATCTGCCTCTCTAACTTCATCCAATGTTGATTTGAATGAATCTATTAATTGATTTGGCAACTTTCGTATAAAACCAACTGTGTCTGTTAACAAAAAAGGTAAATTTTCAATCACCACTTTTCGGACAGTTGTATCGAGGGTTGCGAATAATTTATTTTCCGCAAAAACATCAGATTTCGATAACAAGTTCATTAAAGTACTTTTCCCAACGTTGGTATAACCAACCAAAGCTACACGCACAAGTTGACCGCGATTACCCCGTTGTACTGACATCTGCTTGTCAATTTCCTTTAGTTTTTCCTTCATCAGGGAAATACGCATTTGAATAATCCTTCGATCCGATTCGATTTGAGATTCTCCTGGTCCCCTTAATCCAATTCCCCCTTTTTGTCGTTCGAGATGCGTCCACATTCTTGTTAGTCTGGGCAACATATATTGCAATTGTGCCAATTCAACTTGCGTTTTTGCGTGCGAAGTTCTTGCTCTACTTGCAAAAATATCTAGAATCAAAATATTTCGATCTAATATTTTACATTCCAATTCTCGTTCAATATTTCGCAATTGAGAAGGCGAAAGCTCGTCATCGAATATGACTAATTCAATATTATTTTCTTTGATATATGTGCGAATTTCTTCTAGTTTCCCCTTCCCTACATACGTTCTTGGGTGCGGCATTTGCAATTTTTGGAGGAATTTTTTTTGCGTAAATGCCCCTGCTGTTTCTGCTAAGAAATCTAGTTCTTCAAGGTATTCATTTGCTGTTTCTTCTTTAATGTCTGGCGTTATAACTCCAACGAGAATACAAATTTCCTCTACTGCATCCACTGTTACGTGTCCTTCTTGCATAGTTACTTTCTCAATCCTTTAATGTATTCCACAATATCTTGCATTTTTTGTTTGGACGCAGCAATTTCAGGAATTGGTGGCATACCATTTTTACCATTTTTTATAATTTTCATGATCTCGGAATCTGGTAGATTAGAAACGGATAAATCTTTGGCGCCAGAAACATTTGCCTTTCCATCCAAGCCATGACAAATAGCACAATTCAACTCGAAAAGTTCTTCTCCTGCAACTTTTGGAGTACTATTTTTACTTTCGTTTTCGCTTAAATTCCCTGAAGAACAAGCAGTTAAAAGTAAAGAAAAGCAGCTAAACGCAAAATATTTTAATACCATGCACCGCCTAAAGCTTGTCGAAACGGCCAAGGAATACTCGCTATAATTAAAACGAGTCCTATCGTGTACCAAACCATTATTTTAGTGTGCTTTTGACTTACAACGCTTGCGTTTTCAGCTTTTTTGCGACCAATTGTAACCAATACTATTGCTATTAGCATCACTAAAATGTGTTCCATTCCGTGAAATCTAAAACTTGGGTTTTTCATCCATCCTTCTGAAAAACTAACCTTAGGAGAAATAAAATATAGCACAAATCCAATAAGTAATTGCGTGTGCAACATAACCATTGCGAAAAGATTAATCATTTTATCCTTCTTCAAGTAGGTGCCTTTTCCTTTTGAAATAAGTGCATTTATTAGTGCAACAACTAATAAAATTAACGCTATCCATCTCAATACGGAGTGTGTGTGTAATAAACCAATATACATAATTCTCGTTTTTTACAAAAATACACAAAAAAAGAATCTACTAGCCTATAGTGGAAATCCTAGCTTTTGATTAATTTCACATTCGTTAAAATCTAAGAATCAGCCTAAATTTAATATGAAATACGCCTTTCTATTTTTAATTTTCATTTCATTCTGCTCCTTGTCACAGTACAATCCGCAAAATGGAACAATAGCTTCCAAGCCCAAAATGGTTGCTTTTAAAAATGCTAGAATTATCATTTCTCCTGAAAAAACGATTGAAAATGGTACGTTATTAATCGAAAACGATCGTATTGTTGACGCTGGTATTCTGGTAATTATTCCCGAGCGCGCCATAGAAATAGATTGCAAAGGAAAAACAATAGTTCCTGCTTTTATTGAACTGTATTCGAATGTAGGACTTCCAAAACCTATTGTTACAAACAGTTCTAATCGTCCGCAGTTAGAAAGCTCAAAACAAGGCGCATATTATTGGAACGAAACAATGCATCCTGAAACAGATGCAAGCCAAGTATATCAAATTGATCAAAAAGCAAATGAGGCATTGGTTAAAATGGGATTTGGTTTTGCAGTAACACATATACAAGATGGCATATCTAGAGGAACTGGCGCTTTCGTTTCTCTAGGATTTGAATCTTCCAATAAACAATTAATTTTACCAAAGGCAGCACAATTTTATTCCTTTGAAAAAGGCGATTCCAAACAAACGTATCCAAGTTCACAGATGGGATCAATTGCCCTACTCCGGCAGTTTTTTTATGATTACGAATGGTATGCACAAACAAAACCAAGCGAAACCAACTTATCTTTAGAACATTTAAAAGAAACTATAGCGCTTCCATTTGTGTTCAAAACTTCAGATAAATGGGAGATTCTCCGCGCAAGAAAAATTGCGGATGAATTCAATTACTCCTTCAATTTTCTCGGCTCAGGAAATGAATACATGGCAGTTAGAGCATTAAAAAACACCAAAAATGCAATTATTCTGCCAATTAATTTCCCGGAACCATACGAAGTAAAGGACCCATACATTGCAAGACAAATTCCACTGAGTGATTTAAAGCACTGGGAATTAGCGCCTTCTAATCCTGCTATTCTTGTTCATAATAATGTTCCTATCTGCTTTACAAGTCTTGGACAAAAGGACGAAGTCAGTTTCTGGAAAAATATTCGCAAAGCTATTGAGCGAGGATTAACTGCAGGCCAAGCATTAAATTCCCTAACGATTGAGCCGGCAAGAATTTTAAATCTTCAGAAAGAACTTGGCACCTTAGAAAATGGGAAAAAAGCAAGCTTCACTATTTATTCGGCAAATCCGTTCGAAGAAGAAGCAAAAAGACTCGAATCCTGGTTGCTAGGGACACAACATTTAGTTGAGAATAATACAAAACAAGATGTAGCAGGGAAATATAATTTATTGATTGATGGAAAGCAATTTCCTTTAGAGATAACGGAAGAAGATGGAAAATTTAGCGGAAAAATTCAAACGTTTCAAGATAGAGAGGATGGAAAAAAAGGGCGCATTATTCGCGATACACTCACCCCGAAAGTTTATGTAAATTTAATTGGGGACGATATTACCCTTCAATTCAACCTAGATGACAATAATTGGAATGGCAGTGTTACATTACATGCTAAAGTAAATAGTAGATTAGGGGTTTTTGAAGGAGACGGAATGTTACCATCTGGCAAATGGGTAAAATGGTCTGCTGTGCGCAATCAAAAGTCGGATCAAAAGAAAAAAGAAATTGAAACGCCTAAAAGGGATACTTCCTATTCGGAGAAATTGTGGTTTCCAAATATGGCATACGGATTCCAAGAATTACCTAAAGCTGAAACAACAGTTTTTCGAAACGCTACGGTATGGACCAACGAGCCAAGTGGAATTTTAGAAGATGCAACCGTAATTGTTAGTGACGGTAAAATCACATTTGTTGGAAAAGGAAATTTTGCCATTCCAGTAGGTGCAAAAATTATTGATGCAGCCGGAAAACACCTTACTTCAGGAATAATCGATGAGCATTCGCACATTGCAATTTCCAAAGGCGTAAATGAAGGTGGACAAGCAATCACAGCAGAAGTAAGTATTGCCGATGTAGTACATCCTGACGATATTAATATTTACAGACAACTTTCTGGGGGTGTTACTGCAGCGCAATTATTGCATGGTTCTGCAAACCCAATTGGTGGACAATCTGCACTTATTAAATTGAAATGGGGACATTCTCCAGAAGAAATGTTGCTAACTAACGCACCAAAATTCATCAAATGCGCGCTTGGCGAAAATGTTAAACAAGCAAATTGGGGAGATTATAATTCTGTTCGTTTTCCCCAAACAAGAATGGGCGTTGAACAAGTTTTCTACGATGGCTTTTCGCGCGCAATGGCCTATCAAAAAGAATGGGACACTTATTCCAACAGTAAAAAGGAAGCAGTGTTAAAGCCTCGAAAAGATTTGGAATTGGAAGTTTTGTCGGAAATTTTGCGTTCGGAACGTTTCATTACTTGCCATTCCTATGTTCAATCAGAAATCAACATGCTCATGCATCTTGCGGATTCCATGCATTTCCGTATCAATACCTTTACCCATATTTTGGAAGGATATAAATTAGCAGATAAGATGCTGAAACATGGCGCTGGAGGTTCAACTTTCTCCGATTGGTGGGCATATAAGTTTGAAGTAAATGATGCAATTCCATACAACGCAGCAATGATGCACGATTTGGGAGTTGTAGTTGCAATAAACTCTGACGATGCCGAAATGGGACGACGTTTAAATCAAGAAGCAGCAAAATCAGTAAAATACGGTGGAATGTCAGAAGAAAACGCCTGGAAAATGATAACCTTGAATCCTGCTAAACTACTTCACCTTGACGATAGAATGGGGAGTTTGAAAGTTGGAAAAGATGCAGACCTTGTACTTTGGACCACAAATCCATTAGATATTTTAGCAAAAGTAGAAGTCACCATGGTGGATGGAAAAATACTTTACGATGCAAATCGGGATGCCGAAATGCGTATTCTAAATCAAAAAGAACGTGGACGGATTGTAACAAAAATGCTGGAATCAAATGAAAAAGGAGAAGAAAGCAAAGCCTTTATTAAGCGCAGAACGAAACATTTCCATTGCGACACACTCGGAGAAGAGGGCACTGAAGAACAAAACAGCCATTAAATAATACGACATGAAAATAGTTTATACACTACTTCTTATACTTTTTGTTCTCCCAAGTATCGGCCAGCAATCCAAAAGTTGCCTTATTTTGAATGGTTACTTACACATTGGAAATGGGGAAGTAATTGAAAGTGCATTGGTTGGCGTGCGCGATGGCAAGATTGCATTGGTGCGCAATGCATTGGCTTATACATTCGTGAAATCAGAATGGGATACTATTATTGATGTAAAAGGACAACATATTTATCCGGGATTCATTGCGCCAAATTCAACCTTGGGATTAACGGAAATAGATGCAATTCGTGCGACAAGGGATTTCAATGAAGTTGGACAGTATAATCCTCATATTCGATCCCAGATTGCATTTAATGTTGAATCCAAGGTAATTAGCACTGTAAGAACCAACGGCGTTTTAATGAGTCAGGCAACACCGCGAGGTGGCGATATTTCGGGAACATCTTCCATTTTAGCATTGGATGGTTGGAATTGGGAAGATGCTACAATTTTGCAAAACGATGGCATTCATGTTAACTGGCCAGCAAGTATGGATGGTGGCGGTTGGTGGGCCGAACCGAGTTTGAAAAAACGCAATGAAAATTACGAGCAACAAAAACAATCACTATATCAATTTTTTGACTTGGCAAAAACCTATTCCAAAATTCGTAAATCAGAACAAAATGATCAACGGTTAGATGCGATGGTAGATTGCTTTAACAGCACTAAACGCGTTTATTTCCATGCGGATGAATTACAGCAACTGCAGGATATTGTTGATTTTTCAATTCATTTTAAATTGCCTTTTTCCGTAATTGTGGGCGGATATGATAGCCATCTATTGGCAGACAAGCTAAAGGATTCCAATATTCCTGTTATGCTTGTTCGAACACATAGTTTGCCTGAAAATGAGGAAGATGCCATTGATTTACCATATCGATTGCCATTTTTACTCCAAAAAGCGGGCGTTCTATTTTGCCTGCAGAATGCTGGAGATATGGAAACAATGAACGCTAGAAATTTACCGTTCCAAGCAGGCACTGCAATGGCCTACGGCTTAACCGAGGAAGAGGCAATTCGAAGTATTTCGTTGAGCGTTTGCGAAATCGTTGGAATAGAAAAAAATTATGGGAGTATTGAAGAAGGAAAATCCGCGACCCTTTTCGTTTCAAATGGGAATGCATTGGATATGCGTACCAATCAAGTTAGTTTTGCAATGATTAGAGGAAATTTTATGTCAACGGATAATTTCCAAAAAGATCTTTACGAAAAATACAGCAAAAAGTACAAGAAAGATTAGTTAGCGCAAAGAATACTATTCAAAAGAGAATTCTCTCTTAAATAGTATTCTTTACAGTTTCTTCTTAGTTCACAACTAACTTTTTGGACCAAGTTCTATTGGCTTTGACCATTTGAAGCAGAAAATAACCTTCTGGCACATCACTTATATCCAATTGCATATTGGGAGTTGCATTCCACTGCCATTCTTTAAATTTTCTTCCCGTTAAATCTACCAGCTCTATACGATCAAAATGTATGTTATCATTGATTTCCACTTGCACAAAATTTTGCGCAGGATTTGGATAAATATTCCAATTTACAGATTCTACCTCATCTATTCCAGCAGAAACATTAAATGCACTTGAATAAAAAACACATCCAAAAGTATCAATGATTTCAACCGTATATGCGCCGGAAAGCAAAGCCGAAATAGAATCGTTTGTTTGACCATTTATTGGAAAATCATTAAAAATCCATTGTATAGTGTAACCAATAGGAATATTTGAAGCCACTAATAAGCCATCAGAAGGGATAGAAATAGTTGGAGAAATAGTTGGATTACAGTATACCGCCGTCAGCGTATCTGAAAAACTCACGCAACCAGTTTCATTAATTGCAATCACATGGTAAACGCCACTTTGAGTAACTTGATACGTAACATCCGTTGCTCCGCTAATTGGACTTTCATTAAAATACCATTGATAATTGAAACCCAAATCTACTGTATTTAGAACATGTGTTGTAGAATTATACTGAATAATTGGTGTTGTTGGATAGCCATAGACGTGAATAGTGTCCTCAGAGATCACAATAGGATTTGGGTAAATAATCTGGTGATTGATAGTGTAGTTAATGTTGGAAGTCCCTGCGCCACAGCCATTGCAGCCCGTAATATTTAAAGTGTGGCCTCCCATTAAGTCATCTGCCCCAAGTAAAATTTCTCCAAAACTTTCGTCTGCGTCCCAAATTTCGATAACATACGTTAAGGATGGGTTCAGAATTATACTTGTAGACCAGTTTACCGGAGGACTCTGATCGCCAATTATATTGGATTGGTAAATATTGACATTATTCTCCTTTAAAATAAAGTAAGCATCTGGAGTTTCGTAGGAAGGAAAACCACCACCGTAATTACTCATGCTATTAATTCCAATATTTGTAAGTGTATACACATCCACAGTATCCAGATTATCCCAAGCTTTGTATTGCACTAAATAATCTCCAGGAACGTTATAAACTTGTGGAACTGGGTTTTCTACTGTCGAAATATTCCCGTTTCCGAAGTTCCACCAATACGCTAATTCACCGGGATTATTGTTTGTAAAATCAACAGTTATTGGAGAGCAACCAGCGGCACCAACCATCGTAAAGCCATTATTTGAAGTGACAATATTACTTGGGAAAATTTCCAAGAAAACTTGAAATGTAAAAGGATATCCTTGAATTACTGTCAAATCTGCTAAAACGGTAACATCTATGGTATAGGTTCCAGCCAATAAAGGCGTTCCACTAATATTTGCGCAGCCATACTGATTAACCTGAGGATTATAATTACAATTATTAGCAGCATTGTTACACTCCCAACTCAAACCAACAGGAAGAGAAACAGAAAGAATATAAAAATTTGTAAAGTCGTAACCCAATGTGTCCAAAGGCATAACAAAAGTAATATCCGTATTGTATGGAAGGCCAACATTTCCAGTAGGTAAAGTGTCGGGATAAATTCCTGTTTGCGTTTGCGAATAATCAATTGTACAAATCTGAGAATTTGCATGGAAGCTCATTAATAGAGCTATAGTAGTAATGATTTTGAGCATCTTAGAAGATTTTAAAAATTAAAAATACAATAAAATCCTTATAAACCAAGTTTTACACTAAAAATTTAGTCTGTTTAAACTTCCATTTATAGAGTGGTAGTGTTGCATATTATTTCTATTTTTGAAGCTATTAGAATGAGAAGTATTAACGTTTAAAAAACAAAAAGACATGGCTTTCGAATTACCAAATTTACCTTATGCTTACGATGCATTGGAACCATACATTGACGCACGCACAATGGAAATTCATCATACAAAACATCACCAGGCATACATCACAAATTTAAATGCTGCAATTGCAGGAACAGATTTAGAAGGAAAATCTATTGAAGAAATCTTAAAAAATTGCGCGGATAAACCGGCGGTTAGAAATAATGGCGGCGGATTCTGGAATCACAATTTGTTTTGGGAAATCATGGCTCCAAATGCCGGAGGTGAGCCTACAGGGGAATTAGCTGAAGCAATTGTTTCTGCATTCGGTTCATTTCAAGCTTTCAAAGATGAATTTGCAAAAGCTGGATTAACGCGTTTTGGTTCTGGCTGGGCATGGTTATGTTTGACAGATGGAAAATTAGAAATTTGTTCAACACCAAATCAAGATAATCCATTAATGGGTGTTGGTTGCAGTGGAACAGCAATTCTTGCAATGGATGTTTGGGAACATGCATATTACTTGCATTACCAGAACCGTCGTCCTGATTATATCAACGCATTTTTTAATGTAATTAATTGGGAAGTTGTTGCTAAAAATTATGCAGCTGCAAAGTAATTAACTATTGAATACCTTAAAGAAAGCTGCTTTTATGAGTGGCTTTTTTTTGTTTTATACTGAATTATCTGTTCCAGATAAACCAATAAATGGATAAGAAGTATGCTTAAATATGGAAGGAGATAACGTTCTTCATTGAACCGTTGAACAAAACTTAAGTAAAAAATAGATACTAGGACGCTAAGCGCTGAAACTCGAATTAATGGATTTGAAGATTTGATTAGCAGTAAAACACTACTGATAAAACCCAAAGAAATTAAAAGAAAAGAGATGTATTTCAGCATTAAAACAATGGAATGTTCTTTCCATGTTTCCTGAAAAATATAAAGATTCATCATGGAGGTACGCATAAGTTTCTCGAAACTATTTAGAGGCGTAAGGAGGTAAAAGTCTACTGGATTTTCGCGAATTAATTTCTTTCGAGCTAACTTTATATTTCTAATTAACGCTTCTTCACCAGGTAAATAAGAAGAAATCTTTTTGTTTGCATACGCGGTAATTTGTTGGTGTCTAAATTTTTGAAATTCTAAGAATATCGGACGAACAGTTGCTTGGTATTGAATTGGAATCGTTTGCAGAACCGATTGTGTTGTTAAATTCGTTGTATCTCTTGAGAGCAAAGCCATAGTAGAATGAAAATAATCTCCGCGGTATTCCCAAACACGAAATAAATCCGTCATTTCTTTGTGCGGTTCTCGGTACAATGAATTGTTATTTTTTGAATAGATTGGATTTAAACCGAGCCATTCTCCTGTAATGTAAACCGTACGAATATTCCAAAAAAACAGAGGAACGAATGCTAATAATACAGACCAGAATATTCGCTTTCTCTTCAAAAGAAAATAAAGAAGAAACAAGGAAGTCAGCACTAACATTTGCGGGCGAAGTAGCAATAAAAGTCCTAACGGAATTATCACATTAATAGAAATACGTTTATTTTCATTGACTTTAATAATCGCATAAAATGACCATAAAACGAAAAAGGGCAATACGGATTCAGACAAAGTATAATATACAAAACCGGAGAACGTTGGCATTAAACCAAAAATAAGTGTACCAACAAAGGCTAAATTTTCTGACAATTTTAGGGTTAGGAGAATTTTGGAGAAGATAAAAATACTACCTGCAAAAAGAAGTATTTGAATCATTTTCAGAGCTAAAAAAGCATTTGGACCACCGATAACCTTCGCCGTCAAATAAACTAACCCGTATCCTGGAGTGCGCATATATGCTTTTGCTCCAAGGGAATTCTCCGCCCAATTTCCTGTTTTAAGAAACTGATCTACGGGAGAAAAATAACTGTATTCATCAGCTGTTGTTATTAAACCTTGCTTAAAGGGGAAGTTCGGTTTTAAAAAGGATAAATTGGTTTCATTTATTAAAATCAATACACCAACTGAAACGAGAATAATGAGGTAAATTTTGTAAGAAAATTTCACGTCATTTCCTTAAACTAGACTTGGCGAATTTACGGCTTCAACAGAAACAACTTCCGGAGCAACCTTTTTAATTGCTTCTTCCAAGCCAGCCTTTAACGTCATAACACTCATTGTGCAATCGCTGCAGGTTCCAAGCAGTCGAACTTTAACAACAGCCTCATCTGTTATCTCAACTAATTCCATATCCCCACCATCTGCATGTAAAAATGGACGCAACTGTTCAATAGCAGCATTTATTTTGACCGACAATTCTTCTTTGTTCAACTCTATCATTACACCTTAAGATTTGCGCGTTTTTGCACTATATTCACATTTTCTACAAACGTAGTCACTAAATTTTCAAAAGCAATGGCAGAAGGTGTGTTTTCCTGAAATACAGCAGGTCTTCCGGCATCTCCGGCTTCTCGAACACTTTGCACCAAAGGAATATGCCCTAAAAATGGCACATTCATTCCTTCTGCTAAATTTTTCGCACCATCCCTGCCAAAAATAAAATATTTATTTTCGGGTAATTCTGCTGGTGTAAACCAAGCCATATTTTCAACAATTCCAACAACTGGAACATTAATCGAATCCATTTGAAACATATTTACCCCTCTCCTCGCATCTGCCAACGCTACTTCCTGCGGCGTAGAAACAATTACAACACCATCCAAAGGAACGGTTTGTACCAAAGATAAATGAATATCACCTGTTCCTGGAGGAAGATCAATCAATAGATAATCCAATTCTCCCCAATGCGCATCCGTAAACATTTGTGTTAATGCTTTTGCAGCCATTGGACCTCGCCAAACAACCGCATTATCTTGCTCTGTAAAAAAGCCTATAGATAGCATTTTAATTCCAAAACTCATTACGGGATTAATCCGTGGCGTTCCTTCTACATCAATCATTGTTGGACGTTCCTTCACCACATCAAACATCGTTGGAATGGAAGGACCATAAATATCAGCATCAACGATTCCAACTCTGTAACCTGCTTTTGTTAAACCGCCGGCAATATTTGCTGTAACAGTAGATTTTCCGACACCACCTTTTCCGGAAGCGATAGCAATGATGTGTTTAACTTCGGGTAAGATTTTCCGTCGGATTTTTTTTGATTCCGCTGGAATTCCTTTAACGGCGCAGTTTACTGTAATTTCATTTCCAAAAACGCGTTTTAAATTGAATTCAATTGCTTCCTGCATTCTTTTTCGAGCATGCATTGCAGGATTAGATACGTTCACAAGCAAATCTATCGTAGTATCATTTATAGCCATTTCCTCAACCAAATTGAGGGAAACAATATCTTTTTTTAAGTCTGGTTCCAGTATAGAACCCAAGACTTCCAATAAATTTTCGCGATTTAATTCCATTGCTACAAAAATAATCAAAAAAAAAGGTTGTCCCCTTCGAAAACCGTTTTAAAACAGTATTATTCTAATGTCTTAAAAGATTTGATGGATTTAGCCATAAGTTTAATGATTTCCAAAGAACTTCCAGAATCCTGACTTCTTAATTCGTAGGTTATTCCTCTACTTATTTTTTGTCCATACACATGGAAAGATTTATGCTCAACACCAACCCTTGGAGAAGCTTTAATGGAACCTTTTACAATGAGGGTTTTTTTGTAAACAATCAAGTCGTTTTCATTTAAAAGGTATTCCACATGAAACAAAGTTTCTTCTTTCAACTCTTGGCGTTTATTTTCTACCATATTTATCCTGTCTCCAAAATCCTCAATATGCAGGCTGAAGTTTGGACCAACAAGAATATCCCAAAGAAAATCTCCATCTTTGTGCAAAACTTCCACAACTGTTGATGCGCCAATATTTGCAGTTTCATCCGGAAGCATAATTGAAGCAGGAATAGCATATTCTTGCAAGCTCACCCCTTTAAATTCATAATACTCCTCTTCATTAATCAGATTATTGTTTTCTGCATTTTTACTTTCAGAAAAAGTATCGCAGGAGGAAAAAAACAATGCTATTAGGAAGAAGAAAATGAAAAGTTGTTTGATAACCATATTATTAATTCAACTATTTCTTAATGAATTCGTTATTTTTAGATTTTAAACAAATATAAACGATTTTATGTAGTTATGATTAAACAAAATGCAACTTGAATTGTTCACCCTCTGTACTTGCATTTCTATAGGATGAAAAATCAAGGAATATCAATTATGACATAAAACTAGAAAATGGCGGAATACAAGATTAAAGATTTGGAAACATTAACAGGAATTAAGGCACATACTATCCGTATTTGGGAGAAAAGGTATGGTCTAATCACACCTGAAAGAACCAACACTTTGATTCGTACTTACAACGACAATGAATTGTCTATTTTGTTGAATATTGCTTTATTAAACAAAAATGGGCTTAAAATTTCCAAAATTGCAGAAATGAATTCGGAGCAAATTTTTCAGAAAGTCTGGAAAATAAGAGCGGAAAAATCAATTGATAGCAGTACAGAAAAATTAATTCTTTCCCTTATTGAATTAAATGAAGGGTTATTTAAGGCAACGTTCCAGAATCTGATAGATGTTAAAAGTCTAGAAGAGGCATTTATTCATACACTCGTGCCTTTTCTAGATCGAATTGGCGTAATGTGGCTTGTTGGGTCAATTGATGCTGCACAAGAGCATTTTATTTCTAATCTCATTCGACAAAAAGTAATTTCTGAAATTGATAAACTTCCTGTTCCACAAAAAACAGCATCACCAATTATGCTTTTTCTTCCAGAACACGAATGGCATGAGATTAGTTTACTTTTCTATCATTATGTTTTGCGTAAAAAAGGAATAGATACTATTTATCTAGGTCAAAGTTTACCATACGACTCCTTGAAGGAATGCTTAAAAAAGCAGAAGCCGAAGGCACTGGTAACTTCCTTTTTGACCTGCGTAGATGAGAAGTTTTTATGTAATTACTTCCAACAATTACAAGAGGATTCAGGATTTATTCCAATTTATGCCGGAGGATATCAGATAAAGAAAAATGCGCATCTATTGGATAAGTACCTAACTGAAATTAAGGATATTTCAGACCTTTCTCACAAGATCAACGTATAAGCAATCCTTTTTTACCGAGTAATGGAATCCATTCCATTTTATCGGATGAAATAGTGTTTGGTAAAAAAACAAATTTTTTATCGTACATATCATCGTTTACCCAAAAACTTACCCAATATTCGTTGGACAAACCGAAAACATCCTCCATAATGGGTTCCAATTTAGCTGC
The DNA here is from genome assembly GCA_947476955.1 of Flavobacteriales bacterium. Taxonomy (GTDB): domain Bacteria; phylum Bacteroidota; class Bacteroidia; order Flavobacteriales_D; family Crocinitomicaceae; genus M0103. The sequence goes on along the minus strand of CANJSS010000010.1, from coordinate 7,101 downwards.
TTCTTCCGGTAACAGAATTTCTAAGGTATGGCGTAAAGTCGATGTTCTAATTTGTTCGCCATCCGCATTCATTTCACCGTAACCAACACTATTTATTATCACACCTTCCATAATATCATCGCGGAGATTCAATAAATAAACATAATACATTGGTTCTCCTTGATCGATTATATCCTGAACAATTGCTACTGCTACATTTTCAACTTTTGGTCCTAATAATCCTTCTTTCATGTTCTATGGGTTCTTCTTGGTCTGCAATTGTCCATCCGATTTGCAGAAATTAAAAAAAATCTGCAGGTTGTTCAACGTTTGGATGGTTTTCTATGTAGAACTTTTCATCCTTCATATTGAATTTTGAAAAGATAAAGTTATCCATTCGTTTCAAACCTGGGTTTATATTCAACATATTTAAAGCGAAATTGATCGGCTAACTTTTGCTTCAATACATCCGTAACGTCCCTCATCGATAGCGACTTGCCCAATTCTTGTTGCATAGAAGTTACAGCTTTATCTTCAATTCCACAAGGAATAATATGCGAAAAATAAGAGAGATCAGAATTTACATTGAATCCAATTCCATGCATCGTCACCCAACGAGAACTTTTTACGCCCATTGCGCAAATTTTCCGTGCACGATCTGTTTCCCCTTCAATCCAAACGCCAGTTAAACCTGGAACGCGTCCCGCTTCAATACCAAATTCCTTTAAAGTTTGAATAACAGCTTCTTCGAGAAAACGCATGTACTTGTGTATATCTGTGAAAAACTGATCCAAATCAAAAATTGGATACACTACAATTTGTCCAGGACCATGATAGGTAATGTCTCCTCCTCGATTAATCTTATAGTACGTTGCATGCTCCTTTTCCAAACCTGCTTCGTCCAACAACAAATTTGCTATGCTTCCGCTTTTCCCAAGTGTAAAAACATGCTCATGTTCGCAAAATAATATGTAATTTTTTATATGTATTTCCTGTTCGCCGTTGCGAATTTTGATTTTGTCCTGAATACTTATATTGAATAAAGTTTCCTGAAGATCCCAGGCTTTTTTATAATCAATTAATCCGAGATCTAGCAACTGAACTTCAGGTAACATATTTACTTGAAATTAGCCAACTCGTTCTTCAAATAATCAATCACCTTAATATCCATAATATCTGCCATGTTCATTTCTGAAAGATAAAAAGACGCCCAATCCACTAGATGTATGAGGTAAAAAGATCGTTGAATTTGCGAATTTCCATTTGGAGTCAACTCCATTACACCAGCTGCTTTTTTCGTGATAACATCTTTGGTAATGGTATAGCGTATTTGATTTCTAGGGTTTAAATCGCGTGTATTTAAAAACAGGACAGCAAATCTTTCATCGCCGCCACTCCAACCAACAAGTTCATTGTGGTTCATTTCTGGAATTACGTGGTGCCAACAAAGGTATTTTGAATTTTCATTAAACTGTTGTCGCGCTCTTACCGCAACCGCCTCATATTTTGGTCCAGAATAAATAACACCTACCTTTCCGAATAAGAAAGTTGCGATATTTTTTGCTTCCGCTTGGATAGCTGTTTTTTCGTTCGTCAATAGATCCAAAGAAATTTTAATTTCCTCTAAATTTTGGGTTGAAATCATTTCTAATTGTACAAAAATATTGACCAACTGAACAATTGAAAATGCGACAGCAGATCTCGGCGGATTTCCACCTGGCACGATAATACAATCGATATTCTCTTGCACACAAAATCGTTGCATTTCACCACCAGATGTAATACCAATAATGTGCGCACCTTTTTTATGTGCTGCTTTAACCGCAAAAAGTGTTTCTTCTGTATTCCCAGAATAAGAGGAGCCAATAACGAGAGAATGTTGACCAACAAATGCTGGGAGATCATAATCTTGTAAAAGGTAAACAGGAACGTTCAATTCTGCTTGAATCCATTCTGATACTATTTTACCACCAATTCCAGACCCACCCATTCCGCAAACAACTATGTTTTGCAAAGAGTTTGCTGGTTTTTTCAAGGTCACTTTTGACGCAATTTCAAGAGCGTCAATTAAATTCTGCGGAAATGCCGCTATAAGTTTTTCCATATAATTTCAAAATAGAATGTAAATATACGGATTAGCGAAACAAATTCAAGTTTTCTTGTTTAGCAGCTTCCAAATTAGGTATGCATTTCAAAAAACGCAATTTCTTTGGCGATATTGCAATGTTTTAGTGTAGTTTTGTCTAAAAAAAACATGAAACCTGTTAAAGCATCCGAAACTTTATCCATTACGACGAAAGTTGTTTTGCCAAATGATACAAATACCTTAGGTAATCTATTTGGCGGACAATTACTGGCTTGGATGGATGTAATTGCGAGCGTTTCAGCCCATCGGCATAGTAAGCGAGTTGTTGTAACTGCTTCTGTGAATAACGTTTCTTTTCAAAAACCAATCAATCACGCATCGATTGTTACGATCGAAGCGAAAGTCTCTAGGTCTTTCAACTCTTCCATGGAAGTATTTTTAGATGTTTTTGTGGAGGATGCTGTTACCGGGAAACGAGAGAAATGCAACGAAGCAATCTATACATTTGTTGCGGTTGATCAAAACGGAGGACCAATCCAAGTTCCGGAATTAATTCCAGAAACGGAGGAAGAAAAAATGCGATACGATGGCGCGTTGCGCAGAAAACAGTTGAGTTTAATTCTAGCAGGAAAGATGAAACCAAATGAGGCAACTGAATTAAAAAAATTGTTTCTAGAAGAATAAGTTTGTTGAAGTTTGAACTTTAAAAAAAATTGTACCTAATGCCCTTAAATTTAGAGCATAATGAACGGTTCAATTTGCTTTAAGTGCTGCTCTGTCTGGAATTTATTGAAATTATCCCATTTTGGTGCCATTACTAATTTCTCACCAATCATTGCGTCCAAACATACATTACTTTCTTTATACTTTTCAAAGAAAACTTCTAGTATTTTAAAGAAAAATAGATCCAAAGCTGTTATGGCATCAAATTCAGTTTTGAGCGCAGTATAACTAGTATCCAAAGGATTCAAAAGTTGCAGCAAGCTTAGCACTTCGTTCTTTTCATCTGTTGTAATCTCAGTTGAATAACCTTGTTTTAAGGTTTTATAAACCAAATTATTCCAAACAATACTATCGTGTCCCCAGGCAACATTTGGGAGGTTTAATGCGTGCTCACAAATTAGCAGAATTGCAGCCAACACATCTTTCAGATAAACTTCTGGAAATTCATCGAAACTTCTAATTTCAAAACCGCTTTGATACATTTTTTCTTGGTTGAAATCCAAACCAAGATCAGAAAGAAACGCGTATTCTGTTTCTTTTTCCATTTGATCGCGCCACCAAATATTTTCTTCCTTTTGAAACTTGAGTAGTTTTCTGAAATCTTCCACTTTATAGGTTAGAATTTTCCCTTTAGGCATTGATTTATTAAATGTTCCAACCCCAATATAGCGGGAAATTGCGCTTCTCATAGATCCCAACGTGAATTTCTCATCCAATTTATACTTTGAACTTATCACTCCCATTATATCCGGATTACCGAGTGTTGCGATAAAAAATGGCTCAAACCATTGCAACAAATAAATGGCATTGGAATGGATTTCATCGAAAGCTGGGTAATCAATAATTCTACTATTTTCTACCAGAGTTGGCAACGTAATGTGAAAATGAAAGGTTCCGTTGTTAAACAAAACAAGTTTTTCCTGGTTGGACATAAACATGTTAAACCCACAATTGTATGCAGGAAATTGCAGCTTTTCACCAAATACTGCTGCTTGGTTGAATTTATCTAGAAATATTTTTTTAGTAGCTTTTAGTTCATCACACGCTTCTGTAACCGTTCTATTTTGAAAGTACATTGTGATAAATTCGATAGAATCTCCATCAAAATTTACCGAACCCATAGGATTATTCTTTTGTGTAACCATACTTCTGATGCTGTACGATTGATCTTTAAGAAAAAGCTCTAGAATTGTTTCTCCAAGGTATGCGGGATTATCCAAAGCTTCGACTTTGTATTTAGTCGAATCGGAAGATTCTGATGGATCTATTGATGCGGGCAGCGTTTTATGGTTGTATTGAATATCTAATTTTTCAAGGGAATGACTGTTGATCATTCTACTTACTTTATAGTTTTTTTTTGTGTCGAAGGCGGCAACTAAAAGCGGAGCCAATGCTTCAGGTTTGTAGCATTTTCTATAATCAATGCTGTATCTGTCGCAACCAATGTTTTCTTGTATAAAAGAACCAGTGACAATTAGGGATTCCTCAAATTGTAAATACGTTTCGTTTTCTAACCCAATACCCCAATAATATTTATTTGTCTGGTTTTCTTTCATTTATACTTTTTTCTATTTGTTGGATTTAACGTGTATGTAGTAACCCTAATAACGGGCTTGAAAATAAAAAATGGAATTCTTCCTTAGTCTCCAAAAAACACTACCCGCCTAGTTAGAATAGTTAAATAAAGTCTACTTAATTTGGAATTAGAAACTCGTAATGGTTTTTTACTGCGGCTCAAAAGTACTTATTTTTTATCTTATAAAATACTTTCTGCAGGTATTCCGAATTTATTTAATCATGGTAGTAAATCACGTAAGACGAATAAAGCGCATCTTTCCACCAGTCTTTTTTAAAATCTGAAAAATACAAATGGTTCAATTTCCCTGCCTGCGATTGCAGCGGATAAATAACTTCTCCATTTTCTCTATATGCTTTGTGATTGCTTGTCTCTGGAATCACGGGCACAATATGTCCGGAAAGACCCTTTTCTTTTCTTTTGGCGCAAATTATTCCAACGCCACCATTTAAGTTTACTTGGTTTTGGACCTCGTCCACAGAAAGCATTCTTTGCCATCCGAAACTAGCTCCCCATTTTAAAAACCAATCGTGAATTGCACTGGAATAAATATGATCTACCGTCTCTCCAAAAACAGCTTTTACTTCCTGACCATCCAACACATTTTCAAGTGCATCGTCGGTCCACCAAACTGTGGGCAAATAAACCTTTGCAAAATAACAAAAATCAAAAGCATAAACATTGCAATAGGTATCTTCAATTGTTCGTTGGTATCTAAGATTAGATTCTACATTCAATTTCTCAATAAGTTTGTGAATACTTTCCTTTTTGGAAGCAAGATTAGTCGTGTCTCGAAATGGAATACTTGCATCGCACATCGGTGTGTATTTCATTTGTTGAGAATCTAAACGAGATGCGGAATCACATAATAATTCAGCCTTTTTTATTCGAGGATCCGGAAAGGAATCTTCCACTAATGGCGCAAAATCAATTGTCATTGTATGGTTGTTCATTTTAGCTCACTTGTTTGTAAGTTAAAACTAACAAATAACAATTTACACTTTTGAAGCCTTCTTTTAACTTATTAACAATGTTATTCAGAAAATGGCAGTTGTACTTGGAAATGGAGAAAATTAGTAACTAGGAATCCCCGAATCTGCTCTTTATTTCTTGAGAAATAGCTAGAGAATCTTGTTGGTTCATACACTTGAAATGGCCTTTTGGACATTTTTGAAAGCCGATTTTTGAACAAGGTCTGCAAGAAAGTCCTGTAACTTCATGAAGCGAAAAAAGCTCCGAATGTTGCGGAAAATAAGGATACATTCCAAATGCAGGAACCGTATTTCCCCAAACGCTAACGATTGGTAATTGAAAGCAAGAAGCGATGTGCATCATACCGGTATCGTTGGTTAAAAGCACTTTCGACTGCTTCACAATACTCGCGGATTGTGCAAGATTATATGCTCCACAAGTTGAATACATTGTTTTATCTGGAAATATAGAAAGAAGGGATTCTGCAAAAGAAACATCCATTGGACCGCCAACTATAACTATTGGGAGATTGATCTTTTCAATAATTTCCTTTAATTTATTTAGTGGCATTCGTTTGGTTGCGAATTGTGCACCAATCGCGATCGCTAAAAAAGTCTTGGATTGTAACCCGAATTTTTCCTGAAGATTGACCTCGTCCTTTTGAGAAATATAAAACTCGCCAGGTAAGTTATCGTTTCTAACACCGAGTTGTTCAACCGCCTTGAAATAACGGTCCACGATATGCAGCTTTGGCAGAAAATTCTTTTTCACTTTTACCAATAATAACTTCTTCCAATTCAATTTTGGAAACGAATATACTGGCCTTCCAAGTTTGATTCTTAAAGCTAATGTTCTTGCATTTTTATGCAAATCAATAATGTAATCGTATTGTTCGGATTTCAGTTCTTGCAGTACCTCCGAAATACTCGAATCAATTGCAAAAACGCGGTCAATATGCGGGTTATTTGCTACAACTGTTTTAAATCCAACTTTGGTAAGAAAATGAAGTTCAACAGCAGGAATTTGTTTTTTTAGGGCACGCAAAACAGGTGTTGTTAAAACAATATCGCCAATGGAGCTAAAACGGATTACCAGTATCTTCATTACAAAAACGTTAGTCTATTTTGACGCATGTGTTTTCCAAATCTCAATATATTCATTTGAATTTCTCGGATTTAACTCCCGTAAAACAACATCGATACTGCTCGGAAAACATTTCAAAGCTAATGTCATTTTTGGATAAATACTTTTATATGCTTTAATTCTTTCCGACAAGTTTTTTTCGTCGAAAAAATAGATATAGTCATAATTTAAGGTGGAATCAACCTTCAAACTTTGCGTTGAGTCGATTCGCGAGGTAAAACTTATTTGCCAGTCTTGTGCATAGAATTTTGGCAGCATGGAAACGTGTTGACTCGAAGATCCTTCCAATAGGATACGTGCACTAACCGATTTAGATTTATACAAAAAGTACATTGCCTCGACGCGCGATTTCTTGGAATACGTTGTTATTGAAAAGAGCAGAAAAGGAATATTCAGGGTTACAAAAACAACCATTGAAATGCGCCATATTTTTACTTTCCATTTGGACTCTTTCCATAAATCGTAACCCATTACGCCTAGTATAATAAAAAATGGTAAAACGGACAATATAAAGCGTTCTTGTCGATTTGGATAGATGGTGTGGAACACAATAAACAAAATTGTAGGAAGAAACAGAACAGCATATTTCTTGTAGGATTTGAAAAAACCGATGAGTATCACT
>CANJSS010000009.1 GCA_947476955.1 Flavobacteriales bacterium | reverse complement strand
GTTGTGTTTTGCAGCCAGGAAGTAATAGCAGGATTTGTTTGCGCAAAAGATAAGGATGTACATCCGAAAGCGATTACATAGATTAGTTTTTTCATAAATTTAAAGTTGTTTTTTCTTTAGAGTACACTATCAAAAAAAACTTGCGCCCGTTAACAATTTAGATGCAAGTACTATTTAGAAAATCCAGACGAGAGCGATTTAAAAAATTATCGCGGGAAAGAAAATCGCGGATTGTACAAAAACTCCTTATCCGTCAAGGTATATAAAAATGCCAGTAAATCCTTTTTTTCGATTTCAGTGAAGTGTTTTCTATCCTTTAAATGCGGACTCAAATAAGGCGATTGATAATCGATTCCTTCGCTGTAAAAATGTATAACGTCTTTCAATTTCTTGAATCTTCCGTCGTGCATGTAAGGAAATGTAAACTCTATGTTTCGCAAAGTTGGAATTTTGAAGTTCAAAGAATCTCCCGGAAATCCGGTAATTGCAAAACGCCCAGTATCTTTCAATAAACTATCTATTTTCAACCCATTGCTAGCGAATAATGTATTTGTGAAAAGCGGCGCCGTATGGCAACTATTGCAATGCGCATCAAACAGTTTTAATCCTCTTTTTTCCTGTTCCGTAAAGAAGATTCCTTTTTCCTTTCTGCTTACTTTGTCGTATTTTGAATTGGCTGAGATAAGCGAAACCGTATATTGCGTTAATGCTTTCATTAAATTCGACGTGGTAATTTCCTTTTTCCCAAATGCTTTTTCAAACAAACTAGGATAATTTGACGAAGCATTTAACCTTTTTATTACTGCGCTCAAGGAATTATCCATTTCTGCAGTATGTTGCAGCGGATTGATTGCTTGCGTTTCTAAATTGGTCACACCGCCATCCCAATGGAAAGATTTTTGCCAAGCGAGATTAATCAGTGCCAATGTATTCCGAGTTCCTTTTCTACCATCAATCCCATGGCTTACGGCATGATCTACATGCGTAAAACCAGTATATTGTAAATGACAAGATGCGCAGGAAATAGAACTGTCGCGCGATAAAATTGGATCGTAAAATAGTTTTCTACCTAATTCAAATCCAATTTCCGTCAATGGATTTTTTGAGAAATCATACACTGGACGCGGCCATTTCTTTGGTATTTGAATAGAAAAAACTTTGGGGGGTTTTTCGAAACGAAAAGCTACCGCTGTAATGCAACAAATAGCAAATAGCAGAAGAAAGATACTATTTCTCATCGCTTGGCAATTGGAAAAGGGTGGGTAATATTTTTGAGATTTTTACTGCATCTTTTCCTGGAATCAAAATCGAAGGAGTTGATTGCCATGGAAGATTTGGTAATAACTTTCCCAATTCCAGTTCGACAACTATTCTATCCTGCCAGGAATCCAAGGGTATTTCGACAGCTTGAATAGTTGCATTTGGAAATAAATAACCTCCCAAATGAAACTCAAAATGTTTATCGGGAAGCATAGATTCGGAGGAAAAACCCTCCAATTTAAAATTAATGTAACCTGTATTCCAAGCCCAATACATTCCTTTTATTGGGTCTAAATCGCCGTCCATTATTCCAGAAACATTGGTGGAGCTATCTAACCCTATATTAAAAGTCAATCTATTCCCATTTTTTGCGTCGTGCGAAATGAACAAGGACAAACTATCTTCTAAATCGATTAAATGAGCACCATTCGGATCTTGCCAAGTAGATTTTTCTCCAGAAATGGATACCGTGGAAACATAAAAACGCAGGCTTTCGAATTGAATCCAATTTCCGTCCGATTCATACTTTTTACTTAATTCTACTTTTTTTCCTTGGAAAACTGGAACAAATTGAATGCTTCTTTCATTCTGAGAAAACGAAATTACCGAAAAATATACCAAGAAAAACACGAAGATTAGTTGCTGCATATTATTTTCTAGGTGGCGGCCCGCCTACTCTGCTTAGTACTTTGTGAATTGTATTCTGCAATTTTACTTTTTGTTCGGGTGTGCAAAGCGCATCAATTTTCTTGAAATAATCAAACGTCATTTGTTCCATTTCACGCTGATTTTCAACAATATCATTAATTAATAAAGCTATAGCGTTGCTGTCTTTTTTTGGATCATTGAAGGATTGGAAAAGCCTTTCGTGCAAGGTTCTATTGCGTTTCATCAATATGTCCTTCGCTTGAAAATGGGCATCTTGCAAACGGATTAGTTGTTCTTTCTTTTTACCACTTAGTTCTAATTGTTCTATTAAATCCATTTTGTTTGGATGTCCCGGATGCCCGAAACAATTAGGATTCAAAAGAAAAAATAGGGTTACGCCATTTAGTATAAACAGGATAACAACTACTATTTTATAAAATTTCACTGTTTTCATACTACTTGTTCTAAATAGGTAAAGTATTCTGTTTCGCTATTTGTTTCTTGCTTATTATTTTTTTCACTGGCATATTTAATTGTAGTAAAGTTAATCGTTACTAAAATCAAGATACTTGCCGCAGCTAACCATATTGTTTTCAATGGAATTCGGGATTGCATGAAAATAGTTTCATTCGATCCTAGCTCCAATCGCTGTTTAAGATTTTCAGAAATCTCAATCTGGCTTTTCGTATCTGCAGCATCAAGTACTTGCTCTATCCACATTTCTTTTTTTGATTCCATAGTTGTTTGGATGCTCATTTTTATACTTTCTTGCTGTTCAATGCTCATTTTTAGAATAATAGACTGCTAACTTAGTTCTTAAATTCTGATTTGCACGGAAAATGAGGGATTCAACCGAAGAAAGCGATACACCCATAGCTGTAGCAATCTCATCATAGGGGATTCCCTCTAATTTATGCATGGAAAAGGCAATTTTTTGATTTTCCGGCAAGCTATTTATGGCTCCAAAAAGAATGGCAGCCCGTTCTTGATTTTCCAATTCTATTCCTGGATGGATAAAGTTTGCTTGCGTGTGATTCGGAGAATGGGTTTCTATATTTTCCAGTGGAACTAGAAATCCAAAGCGCTTTTTGCGTGATTTTTTTCGAATTATTTCCTTGCATTTATTAACGGAGATGCGATAAATCCACGTAGATACCTTCGAATCACCTTTAAACTTGTTAATGGAGCTGAAAACAGAGCTGAAAACTTCTTGTGTGGCATCCTCCGCATCTTCTTGATTGTGCAATAAACTTAAACAAAGATTGTATACTTTTCGGGAAAACAAATCTACAAGAGATTTGTAGGCCTGTTGGTCCCCATTCTTCAATGCTTCGATTTCTTCCTGGCTTAACAAAAATGCTTTAGTTTGAAATTAAGGTACTTTTTCGTAAAAAAACTTGCGCTTTTAGTTTGATCCTTTTATACAATTAGAACTATATATCACGCTTCATTAAAAAATCAGCCAAAGCAATTAGTGGTAATTTTGATTTCTCTGGCGTATTTACTTTTGATAAGGATTGCATAGCATGGGAATAATACTCTTGCATGTGCACTTCACAAGCTGAGCGCGCTCCAATAAGATCGTATAATTCTCTTGTTTTTGTCACTTTTAAAACGGCATCTTTCTCTAATGCTAATTGGTTTAAAATGATTCTTTGTGCGCTATCGGCCATATCAAAAGCCTTCAAGTTCAGCAATGTTTTTTTATTGGAAATTACATCTCCACCAACTTGCTTTCCGAATTTTTCAGGATTAGCATACAGATCCAGAATATCATCCTGAATTTGAAAAGCAATACCGATGTGTTGCCCGAAATCGTATAAAAATCTTCTGTCTTCTTTCTCCGCATTTGCAACAATTGCGCCCATTTCCAGCGCACAACCCAACAAAACTGACGTTTTCAAACGAATCATTTCAATATATTCTGGAATGGAGACATTTTGCCTTGATTCAAAATCCATATCCAACTGTTGGCCTTCGCACACTTCGATGGCTGTTTTATTAAAAAGATCAAGTAAAGAAGAAAGGTGTTCGGATTTTTGTTTTGCTAGTAATTGAAAGCCTTGAACGAAAAGCACATCTCCCGATAAAATAGCAATGTTTCTATTCCATTTTGTGTGCACCGTTTGTTTATTCCTTCGTTTAGGCGCTTCATCCATAATGTCATCATGGATTAATGTGAAATTATGAAAAACTTCTACTGCCAAAGCTGCAGGTAAGGCGTTTTCGATTTTCTCACCAAAAAGTTCTGCTCCCAAAAGAGTTAAAATTGGACGCATTCTTTTTCCACCCAATGTCATGAAATAGCGCAAAGGGTCGTATAAATTAGATGGAGAACTTGGGAATTCTAATTTTTCAATCTCCTTTTCCAAAAACAGGGTGTATCCAGCTAACTCTTGCATTTTTATATTAAATCCATTAAATATGTTCCGTACCCGCTTTTAACGAGCGGTTCCGCAATTTGTTTCAGCTGCTGCGCTGTAATAAACCCATTTCGGAATGCTACTTCTTCAATACAACCAATTTTCAAGCCTTGTCGCTCCTCAATAACTTGAACAAATTGTCCTGCTTGCATTAGAGAAGCAAAAGTGCCAGTGTCCAACCATGCCGTTCCTCTGTCTAAAACGGCAACTTTTAATTTTCCTTGGCGCAAGTATTCTGCATTGATATCCGTTATTTCATATTCACCTCTGGGTGAAGGGTGCAAGTTTTTAGCAATTTCCACAACCGAATTATCGTAAAAATACAATCCCGGAACAGCAAATTTGGATTTTGGGTGTGTTGGTTTTTCTTCTATAGATAAAGCTTGCATATTTTCGTCAAATTCAACTACGCCATAGCGCTCAGGATCGCTAACGTGGTAAGCATATACTACGCCGCCTTCAGGGTTGTTGTTTTCTTTTAATAAACTATCCATTCCTACGCCATAGAATATATTATCACCTAATACTAGTGCGACCTTTTCCTTACCAATAAACTTTTCTCCAATTACAAATGCTTGCGCCAATCCATTGGGGATTTCTTGTACCGCATAAGAAAACTGACAACCCAAACTTTCTCCATTTCCCAATAATTTTTCAAAATTCGGTAAGTCGTGCGGGGTTGAAATGATTAATATCTCTCGAATTCCCGCACTCATTAAAATGGATAAGGGATAATAAATCATTGGTTTATCATAGATTGGCATAAGTTGTTTGGAAACTGCCAACGTTAATGGATGCAAACGTGTACCGGACCCGCCGGCTAAAATTATTCCTTTCATGGTATGAATTAATTATCGTTCAAAAGTAGTAACAAGAATAAAAATAGTGCGTGTTACTCTTCGTCTTTTGTCTTATCTAGGTCAACTTTTAAATCTTCATCGGTCGACAATTGAAGATCTGACCAATTGATTTCACTCTCTTCTGAATAAGCATCAAAATAAGGTTCTTCAAAAGATTTTGTGGTTAATGTTCTTTCGAAGGATAAAAGCAAGGAAGGGAGAACAATCAAATTTGTAATCATTGCAATTAAAAGGGTTATAGAAATTAACAATCCTAAAGCTTGTGTTCCTCCAAATTGAGAAAATAGGAATACGGAAAAACCACAGAAAAGTACAATGGATGTGTAAAACATTCCTAATCCAGATTCTTTTATTGCAATAAGAACACATTGCCTCAAATCCCATCGTTTTGTTTTCAATTCCTGTCGATATTTCGCCAGATAGTGAATCGTATCATCTACAGAGATACCAAATGCGATACTGAACACCAATAAAGTGGATGGTTTTAATGGAATTCCAAACCAACCCATGATTCCGGCAGTAACAGCTAAAGGAATTAAATTGGGAACCATGGAAATAACCACCATTCTCCAAGAACGAAACAATAATGCCATTAAAATGCCGATTGTTACAATTGCAAATAAAAGACTTTGTATTAAATTACTTACGAGGTAACGCGTTCCTTCAGATACAACAACAGAAGTTCCTGTGAAAGTGACGTCAAAATACTCGTTGTCAATTGCTTCGCGTAAATTCGACTTAAATTCTTTCTGCTTTGTATAGGATTTTAATAGGGCTGGATCGCTGTCAAATTTATATTGTACATCCGAGTTTCCATTCGATAAAATGGCAGTTAAACCGTTAAATACTTCAGGGAAATTAAGTGTTAATGAATCCAAATAATTTCCATTACCTTTTACAAATTTAGCATAGTATTTTTCAATTTGCTGCTTGTTTGGATTTAAGATACTATCCATTTTTAATTGCAGTAAATCGACCTTATCTGCTACTTCATATGAACCGAGATCTTTCATTTGACATCTTATTCTAGCAGTAGTATTTGTTGTATCGATCAATTCTTTGACCGATAAACTGCCGCCATTTGGATTATTCATCTCAAAGTTATCCATGTATTTTTTCAACCTTCCTTTATCGCGGTTGGAGATAATTTTGTACTGGCTTACATCTCCGCCATAATAGGACATGTTGATTACTTTAATGAAATCTACAAATGAAATGCTTTTGGAAAAGAGGGTGTCAGCGGCAAAAACAGCTTGAACCTGTTCGATTTTTTCAAGCGTAGCTTTTTTAAACAGACGACCAGGTTCTTTGTAATTAATCATTACCTCAAACGGAATTGCTCCTCCGAAATGTTTCTCAATGTACTGAACATCCAATAGAATCTGGTCGTCTTTTGGAAGATCTCCAGTTACATTTCCGGTTGCCTTAATTTGAACCATTCCCGCAAAACTTATAACAAGTATGACCAGGGTAACACCATACACCCATCGTCTTTTAAACTGTGCGAGATGGATTACGGTGCCAATCAAACCAGTTGCAAATTTTCTGTCTAGGTGTTTTAAATGGCGTTCTTTTGGCGATTTTGAAAAAGAAACAAAAATCGGAAGTATGCAAAGAGAAAGAATAAATACCATTAAAATATTCAACGAAGCGGAAAGACCAAACTCCATTAATTTTTCTGAATTTGTAAAGGCAAATGTCAAGAATCCAATTGCGGTAGTAAAATTAGTAAGGAATGTTGCCGTACCAATTTTTTGAATAACGCGGGAAAGTGCTTTTACTTTATTTCCATGGTCTTTGACTTCCTGGTGGAATTTAGTCATTAAAAAGATGCAATTCGGAATACCGATAACAATCATTAGAGGTGGGATCAAAGCCATCAGAATCGACAATCGGAATCCTAAGAATCCCATACTTCCAATTGCCCAGATAACGGCAATCATAACCACTGAGTTGCAAATAAAAACAACCCGCAAGGACCGGAAGAAAATATACAATAAAATAGAAGTAACTAAAAGTGAAAGACCAATAAATATATACATTTCACCTTGAATTCGCTTACCAATTACAACACGCAGATGCGGCAGTCCGGCATACCGAATCTTACCAAAATGTTTTTCGTAGGAATTGGCAACTTTTTCAATTTCCAATACTACTCCAGACCGCTTTTGATCGTGTAAAAAACGTTCGTCTATCCCAATCATCATCAAAGAGACATTGGAAGTGTCGTTGTATAATAAATGGTCGTAAATTGGATTTTGCTTTATCTCCTTTTCTATATCCCCAATTGATTTTTCTTGAAATGTGATATCTGAGAAAACGCGTTTCGCATCGAATCTACTTTCTGTAATATTATTTTCTATGGTAAATAGTGTGGCCTCGGAAATTATAGATAAAACACCATCGTATTGAAGAATGGAATCCCCAAGTTCTTTCCACTTTAAAAAATTCTTCTCCGTATATAATGAATCTGTTTCTATTGCTAAAACAAGTGTTCCACCATCCTCGCCAAACATGGATTTGAACTTCTCATAATTCTGTGTTGTAGGAGAGTTTTTTGGTAAAACAATTCCATATTTATTTTCAAGTTTCAAACTTGTGAATGCATAATAGCCAAAAAACACTGTCAATAAGGTAATTACTCCTAGCAGGAAGAAACGGTTTCTAAGAATAAAATTTGCTATTTTCGACCACATGTTTTTCTAAATTTTAATAGAACAAGGCAACAAAAGTAATGAAATTAAAAGATAAGCCAAATAATCTAAGGTTTCAAGTCGTTATCTAGCCACTCAAAAAATTCGCGTTGCCAAACTAATCCATTTTGCGGACTTTGAACCCAATGACTTTCCGTCGGGAAATATAGATATTTACTTTTAATTCCTTTTAACTGTGCGGCTTGAAATGCTTGCATTCCTTCTCCTTCAGGCACTCTAAAATCCATTCCTCCATGTATTACCAGTATTGGCGTATTCCAATTTGCGACATAATTATGCGGACTAAATTTTGCGTAATTATTTTTGTTCTCCTCCAACCAATATGGTCCGCCATGATCCCAATTGGCAAAAAACAATTCTTCCGTTGTTCCGTACCAACTTTCCAAATTGAACAATCCACAATGGGAAACAAATGTTTTGAATCTGTTTTCATGGATTCCAGCCAGCATATAAACTGAATAGCCGCCATACGATGCGCCAACTGCGCCAAGTTTGGATTGGTCTACATATGGTTCTTCCGCAGCGCGATCAATTGCAGTCAAATAATCCTCCATTGCTTGCCCTCCCCAATCTTTTGAAATTGCATCGTTCCATTCTTGACCAAAACCTGGTAATCCTCTACGATTTGGGGCAACGACAATATATCCTTTTGAAGCCATCAATGCTAAGTTCCAGCGGTAGGAGAAAAATTGACTAAGCGCACTTTGCGGGCCACCTTGACAATACAAAAGCGTCGGGTATTTTTTAGAAGGATCAAAATTCGGTGGAAAAACCATCCAAACGAGCATTTTTTTACCATCGGTTGTTTCCATCCAACGTTCCTCCACTTTTGGAAGTTGCAGGTTTTTTAGAATGGATTCATTCGCTTCAGTAAGCTGTTCAATCTTGTTTTTCTTAATCGAAATAGCATATAGATCTGTAGGAGCAACCATGGATTGTCGGCCGGAATACACCTTGTCACCAAAAAGTGAAAGACTCAAGTAATCGAACTGTCCGGTCGTTACTTGGCGAATTTTCCCAGTTGTAATTTCAATTTCAAAAATATGCACCGTTCCTTTTGTTGCTGCCAAAAAGTAAATCATTTTTCCAGATGGATGCCAAGCAAAATCTGTTACAGTAAGGTCTAAATCCTTCGTTAGGTTTTTATCAATTCCTGCTAGATTCCGCAAAATAATGTCGTTTTTATCCGCCTCAAATCCATCGCGCGCCATACTCAACCAAGCCAGTTCACCCGAAGTAGAAAACGCTGGATTGTTGTCGTAGCCTTTGTATGCAGCGGTGAGATTTACCGTTTCTTTTGAAGAGATGGAATAAGCGTATATTGCCGTATTTGTGCTTTGTGCAAATTCTTTTCCTACCATTTTTTTGGAGGTATAAAGCACTTTTTTTGAATCATTGGAAAAACAAAATTGGTCCGATCCTCCAAATGGGGGGACAATTCCATCGTACATTTCACCTTGTAAAATATCTATTCCGAGGACTTGAATTATTTCGGGGGTTTCAGGTGAATTTATACGGTGAAGCATTAAATGACGGCGTTTATAGTCGTCAAAATGATCCCAGTGTCGGTACATTAAATCATCCTCTACCCGCGCGTTTGCTTTTGGAAGATCCGCATATTTATCGGTAATTGTCGGTTTTAATTTTAGTGCTTCTATCGTTAGAACCATCGATTCATCTGGCGAAAGTTTAAATCCTTCGAATTCTATATCGGTGAAATTGGAGCATTGGATTTTTGAAGAGCCATCGTGCTTCATCTTCCAAATTTGAAGGCCATTTTTCTCCGCTGACGCAAACCAAATGGTATTATTTTTTCCCCATTGCGCTTCCATTTCCGAAAATGGTGTTGCTGTAATTTGTTTGGACTGGTTGTTTTTTAAATCGATGACAAACAAATCTGTATTGCCTTTATTTGCAGCCATATCGAAAGAACGCTGGCTATACAGCAAATAATTTCCATCTGGGGAAACCGTGCCACCGGAAACACGGTTTAATTTCCATAAAATTTCAGGCGTTAGTAATCCTTGTGTAAAAGAAAAGAAGGAGAATCCAATTATAAGAAAAAATACAAAATGCTTCATACTAGAAAATTAGAAAATGAAGGTACTAAAATCTACTGAATGGCCTAGGAATCTTGCGTATTTTTCTTTTTTCTGGATTTCTGTATATAGGTAATAAGTGTCAAGATGAGGAAGCAAGAAGTTATAAGTACAAACGTATATAGTATGTTATCTTTCCATTCGAAATCGCGCATTGACATGAAAACAAAGGCATTTATCGCGACTAAAAAAGTAATCATTAAACGTTGAAACCATTTTATTCCTTTCATCTTTAATACTTGTTGTTCGGATTAAATATAAATTAATCTTAGAACAATACAAAATTTAAAATAGTCTTTTTGGGGGATTATTTAATGGAATTAAAAATTGGTGTAGTGCATAAAAAGGCAGAAATTGAATTCTCAGAATCCTTTTTTCGTTAGAATATCAGCCATCTCCATTTGCAATTTTTGTGCCTCTTCTCTTGCTTTTTCAGCAAAATCAGTGGTGTTGGAGGCATAAATTATCGCCCTAGAAGAGTTTACTAATAATCCGCAATCTTTGTTCCATCCGTAATCCGTAACCTCTTGCAGCGATCCGCCTTGCGTGCCAACTCCTGGAACTAAAAAAAAGTGATTTGGAACTAATTTTCGAACTTCCCCAATTCCTTCCGCTCGTGTTGCTCCTACTACAAACATCAAATTCTCATCTGTTCCCCATTTAGAAGCTTTTCGAAGTACTTTTTTATACAGCTCTTCGCCGTTTTTATCTGTTGTAAATTGAAAATCCATTGCACCTTTATTAGATGTCAAAGCCAAAAGAATTACCCATTTACCCGGGAATTCCAAAAATGGCGTAACGCTATCTTCACCCATGTACGGCGCAACAGTAACAGAATCACAGTTCAAATATTCAAAAAATGTTTTGGCATAATAGGAGGATGTATTACCAATATCGCCCCGTTTAGCATCTGCAATGGTGAAAATATTTTTCGGAATGTAATCGATTGTTTTTTTAAGTGATTCCCAACCTTTCGGGCCGTAGCATTCATAAAAAGCCAAATTCGGTTTATAGGCAACCGCAAAATCTCTCGTTGCATCGATTATTGCTTTGTTGAATTCAAAAATCGGATCTTCACATTCCAATAAATGGGGTGGAATTTTAGCTAAATCCGTGTCGAGACCAACACATAAAAACGATTTCTTTTGGCGAATTTGTTCAATTAATCCTTCACGTGTCATATTTTCGAATACTTGTTGCAGCAAAAGTAATGAAAGTAAATTAAAATTATCCCCTTGAAAACAGGCAATTACCAAACATTATTGTGGAATTATAATTTCCTTTTCGCTTTTTGTCCGAACTGAAAAATACCCCAAACAACCTCCTGAAAAATTCGATGTTGGATTGGCCGGTGTTGCGCCCTGAATATTTTGTTCCAAGGTGAAGAAGTAATTGTAGATGGATTTATCTATTCCAAACATTACAACATTCACCGTATCTCCGGCTTTAATTTCATTCGCGAAAATTGGCTCTTGCATAATATTTCCATCGTTGTATTGATCGGATTGTATAAAATTACCAGGAATATTTTTCCCTTTTTTGATTAGGTTAAACTGGTAGTAATTTTCTATTCCGGCGGGATCTGTTCGAATTGGAATTAGCGCATTTATTGGTTCTGGACCAAATGAAAACGGGAAAGTTTCAACTATATCTAAAGGAACATTAATTGGCATTTTACCTTTGGCAACGAAAACTTTTCCGTCCACTGAAATTTGAATCGTGTACGTTCTGCCTTCCGAAACAGTATAGTTGCTCACTTCGTAAACTCCAGGAGCTACCAAAACCATATTTTGTCCATTTCCGAGATCGTCTGTCAAATAAACACTAGCATTGTCTACTGTTGCAAAATTGGAAGCATCATCCAAATTCAATGTTTTTGTAATGGATACACGATGGGTCAAATCGCCCAATGTCACAAATCCTTCGATAACAAAATTCGGCTCCTGGTCGTTAATATCTACATCGATAACCTTTGTGCAGGAGCTTAGAAATTGAGTGATAAAAAGCAGCAGAACTGCAAATTTCAAAAAAGTATATTTTTTCATCTTACTTGAATTTAAAATTATAGGTAATCGATGGAACCCAGCGGAATAAAGATGTTTGAACCGCTTCGGTAATATTCGGGTTTTCCTCATTTTGTCGGAACGAAATGGTATACGCGTTTTCTCTACCATAGGCATTGTAAACGGAAAAATTCCAGCTGCTTTCAAACTTTTTGGTGTCTTTTCTTAGCCAGGTTACACCAAGATCTAATCGGTGATAAGCAGGCATTCTGTAGCCATTTCTTTCTGTATACAACAATTGTGTTTGGCCATTTATGATGTATTTTCCAGAAGGAAAAGTCACTGCATTTCCTGTATAGTAAACGAATAAGGCGGAAATAGAAACTTTTGGCGTTAGGTCATAAATTCCAACGATGGAGATATCGTGTGTGCGATCTTGTTTTGCTGCATACCAGGCACCATTATTAATTCCATTGATTTTTCGCTCGGAACGCGACAAGGTATACCCGAGCCAACCGGTAAATTTACCTGTTTTCTTTTTCAGAATAAATTCAACACCATACGCGCGGCCAATTCCATAAAGCAATTCTCCTTCAATCAAATCGTTACCTTGTAAATTTGCGCCATTTCTGTAATCAATTTGATTCAACATTGATTTATAGTAGGTTTCTACATTGAATTCATAGGCATTTTGTTTGAAATTCTTGAACCAGCCAATGGAAACTTGGTCGGCGATTTCCGGTTTTGTATTCAAACTAGATGGAATCCATAAATCTGTTGGCGAAGTTGTTGTTGTATTAGAGATAAGGTGAATGTATTGCGCATTTCTGGAATATGCGGCTTTCAAGGATGCAGTTTTGGAATAAACATAACTAAAAGATACCCTTGGTTCGAACACAGGATAGGTTTGGATAAAGGTATTCTTTGCATAAACTGTTGTATCCACAACATCTCCCTCGGAATTATAAGAATAAGTGTTTTGGTCATTTCCAAGTAACGAAAAGGAGCTCATACGAACGCCATAACTCATGGTTAATTTTTCCGTAATGGTCCAATCATTGGCAACAAATAAAGCAGCTTCTAACGATTTATTGGTACTCAAAGTTACAGGATTAATTCCAGATGCGGCACTTGCTTCCACCTGACCAGGAATAATACTGTGCTGAATCGCATTTAATCCAAATCTAACTTTGTTGCGCGTATTTGCAAAATATTGAAATTCTTGCTTGAGATTGATGTCTTTAATGGAGGATTTGATATTAAAATCAACATCCGCACTTTTTATTGCAATCTTGTAATCGTACGAACTAAAAATCAAGGAAGTATTGGAAAAAAGTTTATCGTTTACCAAATGGTTCCAACGCACTGTGCCGGTTGCATTTCCCCAATCAATACCAAATTGATCACCAAGTCCGAGTTTATCTCTCCCAAAATAGCCGGACACAAATACCCTGTTTTTTTGGTTAATGCGGTAATTTACTTTTGCATTTAAATCATAGAAATACAAGGTATTGTCTTTGAATTGTTCCGTTCCTTTCAAGAAAACATCCACATACGTTCTTCTGCCGGAAATTAAAAAAGAAGATTTATCTTTCACAATTGGTCCTTCCACATTCAAGCGGGAAGAAATTACCCCAATTCCGCCGCTTACATTGTATCTCTTGCTATTTCCTTCGTTCATTTTAATGTCTAAAACAGAAGACAACCTACCTCCAAAATTCGCCGGTTGGTTTCCTTTGTAGAGAACCGCATCTTTTATAGCATCCGAATTAAACGTTGAAAAGAAACCCAATAAATGCGAAGCATTGTAAACGGGTGCTTCGTCTAATAAAATCAAATTTTGATCGGCTCCGCCACCGCGCACATAAAATCCAGCATTCCCCTCGCCTGCACTTTTAATTCCAGGAAGCAATTGCAAGGATTTTATAATATCTTTTTCCCCCAAAAGAACCGGGATTTTTGCAACAGCTGCCGGATCTAGCCGTTCTACGCCCATTATAGGATTGGTAATATTCTGATCTTCTTTCGTAGCAGAAACTTTCACCTCAACGAGTAATAATGTTTTATTGGTCACAGTAACCAATTGGATATTTACTGCTTTGCTTTGGTTCAATTGCACTGCGATTTCTTTCGGAGAATAACCGCTATTTGAATAAACAAGTGTGTAATTCCCTTTAGGAAGCGTTAAGGAATAAAAACCGTATTCATTTGAAATCGTTCCAACGTTTTGTCCTTTTACACGAATGCTTGCGTTGATAATTTCTTCGCCTTTCAACGAATCTGAAATTGTTCCACTAATGGTGAATTTTTCCTGAGCGATGGTTCCAAAGGATATAAATATAAAATAGAAAAGTATGTGTTTTGTCATATTGTATTTTTGCGACAACAAAGATCGCTTTTTTGGTGTAACTAAATTTGAAAAAAGGATGAGTGGCAAACTACAAAAAAAAGGCAAAGGTTTATTTGACCAAAGCGCTTGTATTATATCACTTCCTGTCCTTTTAATTTTTCTGCATTTTCTGCTAGCTTCAATGCGTCAATCATTTCTTTCATGTCTCCGTTCATAAACGCACTAAGGTTATAAATTGTTTTGTTTATTCGGTGGTCCGTAATTCTACCCTGCGGATAATTATATGTGCGAATCTTTGCAGAACGGTCACCGGTTGAAACGAGTGTCTTACGATGCGCAGCTCTTTCTTCATGCACACGATCCAATTCCGCTTGATACAACCTGGAACGCAATACGGTTATCGCTTGTGCTAAATTCTTGTGCTGTGAACGCCCGTCCTGACATTCTACTACGGTTCCGGTAGGAAGGTGCGTCAAACGAATAGCAGATTCTGTTTTGTTAATATGTTGTCCACCAGCTCCAGAAGCACGGAAGGTATCTTTTCGAACGTCGTTCATATCAAGATGGAAATCCACTTCTTCTGCTTCGGGTAAAACTGCTACTGTAATTGCAGAAGTATGCACGCGGCCTTGCGATTCCGTTTCCGGAACACGTTGCACGCGGTGCACGCCAGATTCAAATTTCAACATACCATATAAACCAAGACCGATGATTTCCATGGAAATTTCCTTGTATCCTTTGGTCGTTCCTTCGGAAGAGTTGATTATTTCATATTGCCAGCCCATTTCTTTGAAAAACATCGTGTACATTCTGAAAATATCTTCCACAAAAATACATGCTTCATCTCCGCCAGTTCCAGCGCGAATTTCCATGATGGCGTTTTTATCGTCCTCCGGATCTTTTGGGATTAACATTACCTTAATTTCCTCTTCCATTTCTGGCCGTTTCTGCTCCAGCTCTTCGATTTCCATCTTGGCCATTTCTCGCATTTCGGCATCCGTTTCATTTTCCAGCAGTTCGCGCGAACTTTTAATATTATCCAATAGATTTTTGTAGGCTTTATAACTTGTATCTATTTCTTCGAGGTCTTTGTATTCTTTATTCAGCTTGACATAGCGCTCCATATCCGAAATAATATCCGGATCGACGATCTTGGTTCCAACTTCCACAAAACGAAAATGTATCGCTTCTAATTTTGATAGTAAATCTGTCATTGCACTCTTTTTTTTACTGGCGAGAAGGAAACTAAAATCCCAGCTGCAAGTACCAATTTAATAAAAAGCGATTTTGCTTTTTGTTGCAAAGATAACTAGTTTTTTCAACGATTGGCGCGCAAGCAGTCTTCTACAAACTAAATCGTTTCTTTTACAGCTTAGGTAAACTCAAATTTTCTGAATACTTTTGAAAGATGTCGAAATTATCGGACAATATTAGAATATTAAGCTATCTGACACCACAAAGAGTTTGGAACCTTATTGTGTTGAAAATTTCATTTGTCGTTTCCCGAAAAACAAAAAAAGCATTGCATCGCGGCAAGCCATTTTCCTTGTCCATTGAGCCAACTACTGCCTGCAATCTCGGTTGTCCGGAATGCCCGAGTGGCTTAAAAGAATTTACACGTCCAACTGGAAAATTAGATTTGAATCTCCATCAAAAAATGCTCAATCAGGTTTCTAAAACAGTTTTTTACATCAACTACTACTTTCAGGGAGAACCATTTTTACATCCCCAATTTTTGGATTTGATTCGCCAAGCAAAAAAACATAAAATATACACTGCGACATCTACCAACGCACATTTTATTGATGAAAAAAAAGCAAAGGAAATCATCGATTCCGGTTTGGATCGACTCATTATTTCAATGGATGGATTGACGCAAGAAACATACGAGAATTACCGTGTTCATGGCAACTTAGAAAAAGTTATTGCCGCAACAAAATTTCTCGTCGCTGCGAAAAAAGAAAAGAATTCCGCTACACCGCACCTCATCTTCCAATTTTTAGCTGTTAAACCCAATGAGCATGAAATTCCTGCTGTTTTCACTTTAGGAAAAGAAATGGGGATTGACGAAGTGCGCATCAAAACCGCACAATTATACGCATATAAAAATGGTAATTCCTTGATGCCGGAAAACGAAAATTATTCACGCTATACGCTACAATCGGATGGAACCTATGCGCTGAAGCACAAAACAGGGAACCATTGTTGGCGCATGTGGTCGGGCAGTGTCTTGACGTGGGATGGAAAAGTTGTTCCGTGTTGTTTCGACAAGGATGCACAACATATTTTAGGTTCTATTGAAATGACTGACTTCAGTACCATTTGGAACGCCAAAAAATACAGGGATTTTCGTCAGTCAATTCTAACGGGGCGCAATCAAATTGACATTTGCAAAAATTGTTCTGAAGGCGCGAAGGTTTGGGCGGGATAGATCGCAATTTATTTGTTAAAATAGCACCTACTTTTTTATCTAAATTCAATATAGCGCGGAAAATTTAATTTCTAAGCGTAAAATTATTAATTCAACTAATTGATTATTCAAGAAAAAAAAGATACAATGCTAAAAATCTTTTTTTTTAACGATGTGTAACCCCAACTTGAGAGCGAATTCAATGTAGAATAGAATTTTTCAATAGCTCAAAAAAATATCAATTTTTAAAGAATATCATTCCATATTTTTAAAAAAAATATTTAAAACAAATGATAATTATAAAATAAAAATTATATTCGCTACGCTATTATATTATTTGATTTCACAATTGAATAACTTTTTCATTAGGCCACTCCTCATTTTCTTACTTAAAAAACAATACGTTATTACACTATTAATTTTGTTAATAGCTGAATATAAAAGCGGGTTCCGAAAAGCTATTAGAGTAGGAAAAAAAATTAATTAATACTACTATGAAAAAAACAATTTTAAGACTATCTGTTTATTCGATGATGTTATTTGCCGTAGCAAGTTGCGGCTCTTCTTCAAGTGATATGGATGAAGAAATGGAAATGCCTGAATTATCTGAAGAAACAGCAACGGAAGAAGATGCTGCAGCAGATTTTTCTTCTCTTACTTCTGCGGAAGATGCAATGGATGAATACAAATCTTTGTTAGAGGAATACTCTGATTTAGTAAAAGACGGCGATAAAGAAGCTGCAGCAGCATTGAAATCTTCACTAGACGAATTAAAAGCATATGCTGAAGGTGAGTTTGGCTCAGATGAATTAAAAGCTTTAACAGATCTTTCTAAACTGGCTTTACAGTTGGAAGCTGGTAAAATGGTTGATTTAACATCTGCATTTAATGCATATGATAAATCATTAGAAGCTTTAAAAAGCATTCCTATGGATGCAGAGACAGAAAAGGCATTAAACGATGCTCAAGATGCAATGAAAGGCCTTGAAGGTTTAGGTGGGTTCTAATCCAATTACCCTGCACAAAATTAGATTTTATAAAATCTAATTTTGTGCTTTTTATAAAAATGTAATTAAGTTAATTCAGAGAAAAATGATTGAAGAAGAAGGAATTAAGGACAAAGCCATAGGAATTGCCAAAGAAGAAATTAAAGAAGCTGCCAAAGAAGCTATCCATGAAAAAGTGGATGAAACTGTAACAAGTTTTCTACCTTGGTATATCAGTATTTTTTGGATACCAATAAAATTTATTATTACGTTGCCTTTTCGATTGTTCAAAAAAAAGAAATAATACTATAAATCCTAATTAATACTTCATATTTTGTACAACGAACAAATTGAAAATCTTATAAACATTGCACTAAGAGATGGTGAGCTTAACGAAAAAGAAAAACAAATTCTTTTTAAAAAAGCGGAGGCCGCAGGAATTGATTTAGACGAATTTGAAATGGTTCTTGATTCTAAACTTTTTGATTTCAAAAAAAGCGAAGAACCATCGTTATCATCTGCTCCAAAATCAGATAAATTGGGCGACGTTAAAAGATGTCCAGCTTGCGCTGCAATTGTTCAATCATTTGCAACAAAATGTGCAGATTGCGGCACAGAATTCAGAAATATTGAAGCTTCTCAAAATATTACTAAATTTTTTGAGAAACTAGATGAACTTGAAGCAAATAGAAAAGATACACTATTTGAAAGCAAAGATATTGATTCGGGAACAACAGTTGGTACGTTGATAAAGTGGTGGTTATTTTGGTGGGTCCTTCTTCCACTGAAACTAATCACTTTTATAGCGAATAAGACTAAGCCAGGGAAATGGTCTGTCACTGATTCCCGGAAAGAAGAAATGATAATGAACTTTCCTGTTCCAAATTCTAGAGAGGATATTATTGAGTTTATTACATTGTCCATTAGCAAAATCAAAACAATCGGTTTATTAAAAAGAATCGATGATGAAGGTAAATACATTTCAAAGTGGAATGCAATTTGGAAAAAGAAAGCAGAACAAGTTTATACGAAAGCTAAGATTTCAATGCAAGAAGATAAATTAACAATTTTGGCTATTGAAGGTATCTTGATGGATGCTAGAATAATTAAGAAAAAATAAAATAATCTATTTATATGTATAACGAACAACTTGAGAATCTAATTAATATGGCCCTTTCTGATGGGGAACTAACAGAAAAGGAAAAGCAAATTCTTTTTAAAAAAGCGGAAGCAGCGGGAATTGATCTTGACGAATTCGAAATGGTTCTTGATGCAAAGCTTTATGAAAAAAAACAAAGCGTTAAGTCAGAAACTCCTGCTTCGGCTGCTCCAAAATCAGATAAATTTGGAGATGTAAAAAAATGCCCGGCATGTGCAGCTATAGCTCAATCTTTTCAAACAAAATGTTCTGATTGCGGACATGAATTCAGTAATATTGATGCGAATGTTTCCATTCAAAAACTATTTTTAATGTTGAATGCATGTGAAAATGAAAGAGTGGCACAAAGCACTTCAATTACTGGTGCTTTTGGCGCACTCATGGCTCAAGGAATGGGGCAAGGGGATAAAGTCACTGAAAAGAAAAAATCTATTATTTCTGGGTTTCCAATTCCAAATACCAAAGACGATATCCTTGAATTTTTATCTACTGCTATTCCAAATGCTCGTCAAAAGGGAAATTTCTTGACGAAAGCTAGTCCTGAAAACAAATCGCATAATGATTTAGCTTCAACTTGGTTTTCTAAGTGTGAACAAATCGTCATGAAAGCAAGATTTTCAATGAAAGAAGACAAAAAAACTCTTGAAGAAATTAATAGTTATGCCAAAGAAATAGGCATTAAATAAGCGAAATACAGATTAAAATATGGGATTTTTTAGTAAGAAAGAAGAAGGTGGATTAATGGATGTAATCCGCTGTGATGAGCAAGAATATCTTGTTTGGAAATGGCGCCCTAGTGGGGAAGCAAACTCTACAAAGAAAGAAAACTCAATCCGTTTTGGAAGCAGCCTTCGCGTTAAAGATGGCGAAATGGCTGTTTTTGTTTACCAACAAAAAGACGGGTCCATGCAGGATTATATTGTTGGACCATATGACCAAACTATTAAAACAGCCAACTTCCCTGTATTAACTGGTATTGTTGGATTAGCATTTGGTGGCGCGTCTCCATTCCAAGCAGAGATTTATTTCATCAATTTATCCGGAAATATTCAAGTTAAATTTGGAATTCCATATTTTGATGTTTTTGATCCTAGATTTGTAGATTTTGCGGTTCCAATGGCTGCAAGAGGAACAATAACATTTAATGTAACTGATTATCAAGGATTTATAAAGCTTAACCGATTGGTTAACTTTGAATTAGAAGATTTCAATAAACAAATTAAAGATGCTGTTACAAAATATGTTAAGGGTATTATAACAAATGTTCCTGCAGATAATGGTATTCCGGTTTTGCAGATGGAAAGAAAAATTCTTGAAATTAATGAATTAATTTCAGCAAGATTGAAAGCTAGACTCGAAACAGACTTCGGTGTTAACTTAAAGGGGTTCGACCTTGCATCTATTGATGTTGATAAAGAAAGTGATGGGTATGCTGAATTGAGAAAAGTTACTGCCGACCAAACCACAAAAACAACTGTTGCACAAACAGACGTTGGCATTAAAAATCTTCAAGACATGCAAGCCATCAATGCGTCAAATTTAGATGAGACAATGCGCATTCAAAGAGAAGAAGCGCAGCGTGCACAAAAACTTCAAACAGAAACAAATTTCATGGGAGCTCATGCCTTAAACCAACAAACAGATGTGCTAAAAACTGGGGCTGAAAGCCTTGGTAATATGGGCGGTATGGGAGGCGACGGCGGAATGAACCCTGCCGGAATGATGACCGGAATGATGATGGGCGGAGCAATGGGAAATCAGATGGCTGGCATGATGAATAACATGGGTCAAAATATGAACCAACAACAGAATACTCCTCCACCAGTTCCACAAATTGCTTACAGCGTTTCGATTAACGGCCAAACGTCCGGTCCATATAATATGCAACAACTGCAACAAATGGCTCAAAATGGCCAGTTGTTAACGAATACAAATGTTTGGAAGCAAGGAATGCCAAATTGGGAACTTGCTGGAAATGTGCAAGAATTAGCAACCATTTTTGGAGCTGTTCCACCACCCCCTCCACCTCCACCAATGCCTTAAATTATATAAAATATGGTTTCAGTATCCATAAAAAACTGAGCGGATTCTGAAAAGCTAATGAGTAAGAAAATTTAAAAACCATAAAAAATGTCAAAAGAAAAATCAACAGGGAACAAAATTGTTGTCAATTTAACAATGTTCTTATTACTTCTAGCTATCAATTTCTTGCCGATCGCTTTGTTCTTTAAAGAAGGAGTTAAAGCACTCTTACAATTAGATTTTAGTGCATTTCAAAGTGCTGATAACAAGCTATTTGTAACGCTTATTGTTTTGCATATTGCGTATGCAATCAGCATTTTTACAGTTTCTGCTTTGAAAACAAGTACAACTAAATTCTGGGCTTATATGGCACTTGGAGATGCTGCATGGTGGATTTATTGTATGATGGGATAATCAATCAAGAAAATGGATGACGAAAGTTTTTTTTCTATTAATAGGTTAGTAGAATTCGGGATGGGTGTAGCAATTGCTCAACAAATGGTAAAAACCATGAATGAGAGCATGACAACAATGCATATACCAGGCGCAATGAACCAAGTTCAATCGCCTTCGCCACAATTTTATTATGTCATAATAAATGGGCTGCAAGCCGGCCCATTTACTGAACAAGATCTAGCACGATTGATTACAGATCAAAAAATTGATAAAAGCACATATATATGGAAACCAGGAATGTTTAATTGGGAAATTGCCGAAAGATTGCCTGAAATATTGAAAATAGTGGCACTTACCCCACCACCTTTACCTAAAAATTTATAAAATATGAAAGTAAATTTTGTACAATCAATAATTGCAATTTTAATTAGTGCACTTTTTGCATATGGTTTTTATAGCTTTAGTGTGTCAGACAATAAAACCCTGCTTAGCTTAGGAAGTTTTATGTTTTTGGGAATTACTTCAACTATTTCGTTTGGATGTAGTTTTGAATTGAGTAGAACCAGTACAAATATTAAAACCGTAGCAATATTATTCTTTGTCATTGCTTTAATAAGCAATTCTTGCTTTACATTAATGGCTTTTTCAGTGCCTGCTTATGTGCTTATTAATGGTATTCTATTTTTAATTTTTATGCTCACAACATATTCCATTTATAGAGCTCAACAGTAAACAGTATTGAAGTCTTTTAATATACTTTCTAAAACAAGTATGCACCCACTTTTTAAATTTAAATTACGTTAAAATATTATGAATCAATTTTCAAAAAAAGAAAAGCTACTATATAATTTTGAGCAAACTTTATCGAAAGGACCAACAAGTGTCGTAAAATGGCTTGCCATCATTTCTTTATTTGCCGTTCTAATGCTTGGTTTGGCAATACTTATTTTTGGTATTTCAAGCGATCCTGCAGGGAAAGAAGGACTTGGATTTATCGAAGGATCATGGCAAAGTCTAATGGCTACATTGGATTCAGGAACGATGGGTGGAGATGAGGGTTGGCTATTTAGAAGTGTTCGATTTGCAGCAACAATTTTAGGAATATTTTTAATTTCCATTTTAATTGGAAGTATCTCATCGGGAATAGATCAAAAAATAGATGACTTAAAAAGAGGTCGTTCCAAAGTGATTGAAAGCAACCACACCTTAATTCTAGGATGGTCAGAGAAAATATTTTCCATTATATCCGAAATTGCAATAGCGAACGAAAATCAAAAAAAACCATGCATAGTAATTTTATCTGAGAAAGATAAAGTAGAAGCGGAAGATGAAATTTATGCAAAGATTGAAGATTTAAAAAACACCAAAATCGTGATACGAAATGGTAACCCATTAGATCTTAATGATGTAGAAATTGTTAATCCAAATGGCGCCAGATCTATTATTGTTTTATCTCCAGATACTGACAATTCAGATATGCATGTTATAAAAACAGTTTTAGGGATAACAAAATCTCCTAAAAGAGTTACTACTCCATACAATATAGTTGCTGAGATTAAGGAAGAAAAGAATCTTGAAGCTGCAGAACTTGTTGGAAATAACGAAGCTATTTATGTTTTATCCTCCGATATAATATCGCGCGTAGCTGCCCAAACCTCGCTTCAATCTGGTTTAAGTATTGTTTACAGTGAATTATTATGCTTCGATGGAGACGAAATTTATTTTAAGAAAGAGAATTCACTTTATGGTAAAACATACAAAGATGCTCTTTTTGCTTACAAAGATTCAGCTGTAATAGGTATTTTTTCAAAAGATGAAAATGTATTTATTAACCCTGAAATGAACTATATTCTTGAGAATGGAGATGAAATTATTGCAATTTCTCAAGATGACGATACGGTAATTATGAATTCGTTACCAAATATTAATCAAGCGCCAGAGCACCAAGGTTCGAAATTAGAATATATTCAAGTTCCAACAAAAACATTGATATTGGGCTGGAATAAAAATGGATTGAACATCGTCAAAGAACTCGATAACTATATTTCGGGTGGTTCTCATATTTTAATAGTGGCAGAATTAGAGCCTTATGAAATTAGTCAAATTGAAGAAATAAAAACAACTGTCAAAAATTTAACGATTACTTTTCAAGAAGGAGAAGTTAATGATAAGAATACTTTAATTAAAATTAAACCAGAAGATTTCGATAACATAATCGTGCTAAGCTATAAGAATTTAGAAATTCAGGAAAGTGACGCTAAAACTTTAATTTGTTTGCTTCATCTTAGAAATATCAGTGATGCTAAAGGAAAAGATTTCAATATTGTAACCGAAATGTTAGATCTTAAAAATAGAGCTCTCGGAATAGTTGCTAAAGCGGATGACTTTATCATTGGTGAAAATTTAATTAGTTTAATGCTAAGTCAATTAAGCGAAAACAGCAACCTTAAAAAAGTGTTTGATGAGTTATTAAAATCCGAAGGTTCAGAAATTTATTTAAAACCTGCATCCAGATATGTTAAATGCGGGGAATCCGTTAACTTCTATACAATTTTAGCAAATGCCTCTGAGATGGGAGATACTGCATTCGGATATAGATTAAATAAATACCATAACGATGTAAGTTATAATTTTGGTGTTAAACTAAATCCGAACAAAGAAGAGCTAATTGAATTTAATGACGATGATTATATAATCGTTTTAAGTGAGGATTAACGTTAACAATACTAGAAGTAAATTGAACTTTGAAAATAGGGCCTAAAACCATAATTTCAATGCGTTTTTTTAAACCTATGCCTCTAAAAATCTCCATACAAGGAGATTTTTTTTGTTCGATATAATAGTAATTTTGTATTCTTTATTTATTCGGTTTATTTAGCAAAATTAAATAACCCTTAAATTTCATCCTGTTTTAATCCCATGAAAAAATCCCATTTATTCCTTCTCACACTTTTAGTACTTCTTGTTCTAGCATTTCAATTTATGCGCTTTAAATCTGCTAATTCAAAACCAAGAGGAGAAAATTTGCCTAGAAAAGAGGTAGTCAAAATTGCAAAAGAAGACACTTCGGAATATAGTCTTGCTGAAAAGGAAGTGGAGATCCCGTTGCAACTAGAAATTCCGTTTGTATCAACAAGTGAAAAGCCAATTTTCCATACCGGATATACTTTTTTATATGCTGAAAAATATGAACAAGCATCGTGGGTTGCCTACCAATTAACGAGCGAGGAAACCGTTAAACGTTACAACCGAACAGATCGGTTTTTAGAAGACCATCAGGTGAAAACAGGATCTGCAACAGATTATGATTACAAACATTCTGGCTATGACCGCGGCCATTTGGCGCCAGCTGCAGATATGGGCTGGTCATCCAACACGATGGCAGAATCTTTTTACTACAGCAACATGAGCCCGCAAGAACCAAGCTTCAACCGCGGAATATGGAAGAAACTGGAAGAACAAGTGCGCACTTGGGCAATGGATTATCAAGCTGTGTATGTTGTAACAGGTCCGGTTTTAAAAGGAAATCTTTCTTTTATTGGCCCAAACCAAGTTGCTGTGCCAAATTACTATTATAAAGTACTCCTGGATACAGAATCTAATCCGAAGAAAGCCATCGGATTTATTTTAAAAAATGAAGGTTCCAAGGGGCAATTAATCGAATATGCTGTTTCAATTGATAGTGTGGAACGCTTTACGGGAATCGATTTTTTTCCTGGCTTGGAGGATGACTTGGAACAAAAACTTGAAAGTTCCTTTTGTGGTTCTTGCTGGACTTGGAGTAGCCGTAGACCCTCAACAGTTTCCAATAGCAATTCTGCAGCATCTGCAGCCATTCAATGCTCGGGAATTACAAAAAAAGGATTGCGCTGTAAACGAATGACAAAAGATGCAAGTGGGAAATGCTTCCAACATGACTAATTCATAGACTTACATGTGAAAGAAATTTCCTAGATTAAAAAATCTGTTTTAGAAACACTTCTGGCAAATATTCTGAAATTACGGGCTTCCCTCCTCGAGGAGGGATTGAGGGAGGTGGAAAAATAGTACTGAAACCAAAAAAAAAGAATAGAAATTCCTTTTAAAATTTCTCCGTTATTTGTTCAGGTGATAATTGTCCTGGAAATTTGATTTTACCTATCACCTTCTTTTGTCACTTCTCAAGAAGGGAAATAAAAAAAACGCCTCCGTTTAGGAAGGCGTTTCTTAAAAACTATTTTACAAAGCGAATTAATGCTCTTTTTCTTCTTCTTCAAAAATCCTTTTCGGACGCATTTGCTCGAAAACACCCAATGTAATCCAATAAGGAAGGATGAAGCCCATTAAAAATACTAGCATCCAAAATGCCATACCACCTATTAAAAGAAATAAAACTATACCGAAAATGCTCATCTTTTACTATTTTAAGAGTCTGAATACGGCAGTAAAAATACAAAATTATTCAAACACACAAGCAAAAAATGGAAATCAGAATAGAAAAAGATACAATGGGCGAAGTGAAAGTCCCTGCGCACCGTTATTGGGGAGCACAAACCGAGCGTTCACGAAAGAATTTTAAGATTGGTCCTGCCGCATCCATGCCACTGGAGATAATTCATGCATTTGCAATTGTAAAAAAAGCTGCTGCTCAGACAAATTTCGCACTTGGGGTTTTGTCAGGGGATAAATGCGCGCTAATTTCTGCAGTGTGCGATGAGATTTTAAGCGGGCAGCACGATGCTGAATTTCCTTTAGTTATATGGCAAACTGGCTCTGGAACGCAATCCAATATGAATGTAAATGAAGTCATTGCCAATCGCGGACACGTCTTACAAGGCGGTAACCTACTGGATACTGAGAAAATACTGCATCCAAACGACGATGTCAATATGTCCCAATCTTCCAACGATACCTTTCCAACGGCAATGCATATCGCAACATATAACATTGTCACTAGGCATACCTTGGAACACCTCGAGATTTTGCACGCTAGTTTATCCGAAAAAATGAAACAGTTTAGGCATATTGTGAAAACTGGACGCACCCATTTTATGGACGCAACTCCATTAACGCTAGGACAAGAATTCAGCGGATATGTTGCGCAAATTGAAAACGCAATGCGTGCACTTAAAACTGCGTTAGAAGGTATTTCAGAGCTAGCGTTAGGCGGAACGGCAGTTGGAACTGGATTAAATGCACCAAATAGATATGCAGATTTAGTTGCGGAAAAAATTGCAGCTATGACTAACTTTCCATTTATCACTGCACATAACAAATTTGAAGCACTTGCCTCTAACGATGCAATGGTGGAAATGTCGTCCGCGCTCAAAAGAACTGCTGTTTCTCTCATGAAAATAGGAAACGATATCCGCATGCTGTCCTCCGGACCAAGAAGTGGAATTGGCGAACTCCTTATTCCCGATAACGAACCAGGTTCATCTATCATGCCGGGAAAAGTAAATCCGACACAGTCGGAAGCTTTAACGATGGTCTGTGCCCAAGTAATGGGAAACGATGTTACGGTATCAATAGCAGGATCAAACGGGCATTTTGAATTAAATGTTTTCAAGCCAGTAATTGCAGCAAATGTTATCCAATCTGCGAAATTGTTAGGAGATGCATGTCTTTCATTTACATTAAATTGTGTGAACGGAATTAAAGCGAATGAAGCTGTAATCAAACAACATTTAGATAATTCCTTGATGCTCGTAACGGCACTAAATAGTAAAATTGGATATGCTAAAGCAGCTGAAATAGCAAAATATGCACACAGGAACGATGCTACATTAAAAGAAGCTGCTATTCACTTGAAATACCTGACTGCGGAAGAATTTGACCTATGGGTGGATCCTTCAAAAATGGTATAAAGAAAAAAGCGATTGCATTCCCACAATCGCTTTTCTTTACTCTAAAATTAGTTATTCAATCGTAAAATTTATAGGTAAACGCACCCGAGTGCGTACTTTCCCTTTTGGCATTTCTCCGGGAATCCATGCTGGAAAAGAACGAACCAATCTTGCAGCTTCACGATCCAAAGAAGCACAAACCCCGCGTTCTATAAGTACATTTGAAACCGAACCATCCATTTCCACAACAAAGGAAATGTAAACCTTTCCTTGAATATTCAAATCAATTGCATCTTGCGGGAAAGATAAATTATTCAAAATAAAAGCATTCATCGCGCTGTAACCTCCAATAAACGCGGCATCTTTTGCAGGAATGTCTATGATTTCAATATCCACTTCGACTTTTCCCCCAAAATCCGTAAAATTTCCCAGTAACAAATCTCCTGTAACACCTGTAACACCCGTTTGAGGAATTATCGAGGTACTCGTAATTGGAAGAATTAACGAAGAAAATGTTGGCAGTGCCGCAACGGATGGCGAACTAGAAGTGGAAGATTGTGGCAATTCTTTCACGATTGGCTCCGATTTTTTTGGAATTTCACGCAACTCATCTTCTAAAATCAACACCGGTTGAAATGCTACTTCCTGCTTTCTTTTTTCTGTTTCAATTGGCGTTCTGTAAGTAAATGCGGCCAAAGTAAAAGAACCGGTAACGAATAATCCAATTTGAAATAGGACAATTCTCTTGCTTTCGAGGTCGTACCTCGAGTTTTTCTTTGCGATCATAACTTTAAGATTTATATGTTTGTTTTAACAGAATTTCAAACAGCGTGCCAAAATATCAATATGCTGATTTTCAATATTTTAAATTAACTGAATCTGTTATTTTTTTGTTAATGCCACTACGCTACAAACACTTTTTCAAATCGTTTGTCTTTTGTTTTAATTTGAAAACAGGAAACTATTAAGCCAAGAATATCAAATAGTGAATCTGTTTTTCAATCCGTTTATATTACTATTTTTGCTATTAACAAAGGAATAGATGACCAAATTAAAAAAACATATTTTAACCTTCGAACAGGAATACGATTTTGATATGATTGGCATTTGCTCTCACCACAATGATTATAGATTAGCTTGGGGATTAAATGAAAAACTTGCGATTCAATTATCGAAATCCGAAGAAGATTATATAGCTGTAAGCAAAAAGGGATTAAAACTATCTAATCATTCGCTCTATTCATACAAAGACGGCGAGAATATGATTGAATATTATCTGATTAAAAATAAACACCAGGGGAAATTTTTAATTCCCGAGAAACCAGCAATTGATTTCTTCTTATTTTTATATGAAAATCATTTTTTAAAACCGGCTGAAATTGTGGAGCAACTTCGGGAAATCCCGAGTGTTTTAGGTGGTTATATTTTTAATCCAGAAGAAATTGATTCAACACAAAATATAGTATTTAGTTAGTAAAACGTTTCAATTGAAAAGGATTGGTGCGCTAAATTAAAGATAGTTAAAATGAAAAAAACAAAAATAGTAGCAACATTAGGTCCAGCTTCGAGTGATAAGTCTGTTTTACGCGCAATGTTTCTAGCGGGATTGAATGTTTGCCGTTTGAATTTCAGCCATGGTTCGTATGAAGACCATAGCGGCGTTATAAAAACTATTCGAGAATTAAATGAGGAAACAGGTTTAAACGTTGCAATTTTAGCCGATTTACAAGGTCCTAAAATTCGAACGAATGAAATGGAAAACAATGGTGTGGAGCTCGTAAATGGCTCTGAGGTACTTATCGTAACAGAAAAAGTTTTGGGCACCGCTGCAAAATTTTCCATTAACTATTCCTTGCTACCTGCAGATGTTCAGCCAGGAGAACGGATCCTTTTAGATGATGGAAAGCTCGCTCTAGAAGTAATAAAAACGGATGGTAAAAAAGAAATTACTGCGCGCGTTGTGCATGGGGGTATCCTATCTTCCAAAAAAGGTGTAAACTTTCCAAACACGAAAATTTCCATGCCTTCACTTACGGAAAAAGACTTGGAAGACCTTGAATTTGCGCTAGATCAAAATGTGGACTGGATTGGACTTTCTTTTGTCCGATCTGCGCGAGATATTATTGAGTTGAAACATATTATTGCGAACAGAAAATGTAAGGCAAAAGTTATTGCAAAAATTGAAAAACCGGAAGCAATAGAGGATATTGACGCTATTATTCAAGAAAGCGATGGATTAATGGTTGCACGTGGTGATTTAGGTGTTGAAATTCCGTATCAAAACGTCCCAATTATACAAAAAATGCTTATCAAAAAATGTATTGTGCATGCAAGGCCAATTATCGTTGCAACGCAAATGATGGAAAGCATGATTAACAGTATATCCCCAACTAGAGCGGAAGTAAACGATGTTGCAAATGCGGTATTGGATGGCGCGGATGCGGTGATGTTATCCGGTGAAACATCTGTCGGAAAGTTTCCTGTAGAGGTGATTAAAACCATGTCTAATATAGTTCTAGAGATGGAAAAATTTGATGGGATTTACAATAAAGAAGAACTTCCAAATAAAAACCAAGAACGGTTCATTTCTGATTCAATTTGCTTTAATGCCTGCAGGTTATCTCAGCGTGTGGAGGCTAATGCAATTATTACCATGTCGTTTTCTGGATATACTGCGTATAAAATTGCATCACAAAGACCCAAAGCACCAATTTATGTCTTCACCAGCAATAAACAAATTTTAACTCAGCTGAATTTAATTTGGGGTGTAAAAGCCTTCTATTATGACAAGCAAATAAGCACAGACCACACGATTGCCGATATAAAATTTTTATTAAAAACGTCAGGCTTGCTTGAAATTGGTAATTTAGTTATTAATATTGCTTCGATTCCATTGGAAGAACTTGGTAGTTCCAATATGTTAAAACTAAGTTATGTAGATTAATGCAATTATATAATTATGAAAAACTACTATCTATTAAAAATTATGTTCACCGTTTTTCTGCTTTTCCCGAAAGACGGATTTTCTAAAGAAAATGAACTTATTTGTCCTGTTGATGTTTCCATTCAACAAGGAGATTCTATCTCATTCTGTGAAGGAGAATTAGTAACAATCAATGCCAACGATGGATTTGTTTCTTATGTTTGGACCGGTCCAGTAACTGGTGGAACATTGGCCCTTAATCCTACCATTTCGGGAGAATATATCGTTATAGCGGTTGATGCTTTTGGCTGTATTTCATCGGATACAATAATTGTAACTGTTTTTGCAAATCCAGTTCCTGTTATTGTTTCTTCTGAGGGCAATGTTCTCTGCCCTTTAACGCTTGGAACAAGTCTTAGTTTAACTCAATCCTATTCCAATTACAATTGGTCGACTGGAATTAATTCCACAACGATTTTTGTAAACACTCCACAAACCTATTCTATTATAGTGCAAGATATTAATGGGTGCATAGGATCAAGTTCAATTACTATCACTGAAGCAATATTTGAGTTGATACATTTCGACACAACTGTTTGCAATGGAACATCCGTAGTTTTATCTGCAACGGGAGGTGAGAATTATCTTTGGTCAACCGGAGAAACTGATTCTACTATTTCGGTATCTCCCTCTTCCAATACACTTTATAGTGTCACTATTGTAAGTGGCAATTGTACGCAAACTTTAAGCCAAGAAGTAGTTGCTCTTACGATGCCAGAATCTAATGTTCTGGATACATTTTTTATTGGGCAAGGAGATCGTGTGCGACTTATTGGACCAAATGGTTATCTTTCCTATATATGGACGCCAGATTTGAATTTATTAACCAGCACAGATCAAAATCCAATTTTTACAGGAACTGAAACTTCCATGTATGTCTTAAATTCTAGTCATCCAAATGGCTGTGTGCGAATAGATACTGTTTGGATTATTGTGATTAAACTAACAATTCCAACAGGTTTTTCACCAAATGGAGATTTACAAAACGACACGTTTGAAATACCAGAACTTATTGGGTTTAAAGCTAAGGTGGTACTATTTAATCGTTGGGGAGATATGGTTTTTCAAAGTGATTCGTATAAAAATGACTGGGATGGTTCCTGTCAAACTGAATTTTGTGTTGGAAATGGACAACTTCCCGAAGGAACCTATTTTTACACTATTGATATTGAATCCATCCATTTTGATGGTTTTACAACTATTAAACGATAATTATGAAAGCGAAAATAGCATTAGTTTTTACTGTGATTTGTGGAAGTTTTTTTGCACAAAACACCTATCGGTTTTCTCAATTTAATTTAGCAAAATCGTTATTTAATCCAGCGGCACTAGCAACAGATGCTTCCTACACTGCGGATTTAATTTATCGCAATCAATGGGCAGGTATTGATGGTGCTCCATCCACTTTTGGTTTCAATGGTGCATACGAATTAATGGAGGAAATGGCAATTGGAATAAATTTTTACAGCGATAAAATTGGATTAACGCAAACAAACTCTTTTACGGCGCAGTATTCTTACCGAATAGTGTTTGATACACGAAAATATTTAGCTTTTGGTATAGGTATTGGTGGAGATAATTATTCGTCAAACCTAGCGTCTGCAACTATAATTGAGGCAAATGACCCAGCTTTTGCACAAAGTTATTCTAAGTTTCATGTAAATGGGTCCTTCGGTCTATATTACCGCACCCCTAATTTCTATGCTGGATTGAGTATCCCACAATTATTTCAGAATTCATCCGATAAGATTAAAAATAGCAACAATGCTGAGCGATGGCATTACAATTTGATTTCGGGCTATTTTCTAGAAGTTTCGGACAACTTTATTTTCAATCCAAATATTCAAATTAAAGCGACTTTAAATGCTCCAATTCAAGGCGATCTAGTGCTGCGTGGAATATTTAATAATTTAGGATTCAGTTTGGGCTATCGAACAGAAAATTCTTTGATTCTTGGTACGGATTTAATGATTGCTAGAAGAATTCGAATTGGTTACGCATTTAACCATGATTTCGGCAGTTTAGCCCGTATAAAAGGTATGTCACATGAAGTATGTTTAGGATTCGCTTTACCGTATTATTTCAATGGGGATGGTTTCGACAGAGCGAAATATATTGGTAAAAAAGGAGCAATGAAGATTGATTATACCCGTCGCTACATAAGAATGAAACGGAAAAATAGGTAACACATTTTTCTTTTAGTCTTTGCATTGGAATTAGAATAAAATTACTTTCTAAAGCATTTATAAAACGTACTTAAGCTATCCTTAAAGGAGGTAATATGGAATTTTACAACTCAAAGTTCTACAAATTCCTATATTATTTAAACTGTTTTATTTTTCAGTTGTTAATCTCATAAATACGTCTATTCGATGTATATTTGTAACTTCAAAAACAAACTTCAAGGATGAGCATTTTCTCAAAAAGACACATTGGACCAAGCGAAGCTGAAAAAGCGCAAATGTTGGACAAAATCGGTAGCCATTCCGTAGCTGAATTAATCGACAAAACTATCCCAGCACACATTCGACTGAATGGAGAATTAGATATTTCTGATGCAATGAGTGAGCAGGATTACTTATCCTATGTTACAGGAATCGGAAACAAAAATAAAGTGTACAAATCATTTATTGGCTTGGGTTACAACGAAACAATCGTTCCTTCTGTAATCCTCAGAAATGTTTTGGAAAATCCAGGATGGTATACGGCTTATACACCATACCAAGCTGAAATTTCTCAGGGTCGACTTGAAGCATTATTGAATTTCCAAACAATGGTTGTGGAATTGACCGGTATGGAAATAGCCAATGCATCTTTATTAGATGAAGCAACCTCGGCGGCGGAAGCAATGATTATGTTCTGGAATTCGCGTTCCAGAAACGATATCAAAGAAGGCAAAAACAAATTCTTCATTGCAGAAACTGCATTTTTGCAAACCATTGATGTTGTAGAAGGACGCGCTAAAAACCTAGGAATTGAATTAATTGTTGGCAACCCGGAAACGTTTGAATTAGATACTACTTTCTTCGGTGCACTTGTTCAATATCCAGATGCAAAAGGAACAATAATAGATATTAAAGGCTTTATTTCAAAAGCAAAAGCACAACAAATTCAAGTTGCAGTTGCTGCGGATATTCTTTCGTTAGTACTTTTAAATTCGCCTGGTTCCTTAGGCGCAGATTGCGTACTAGGTTCTTCCCAAAGATTTGGAGTGCCAATGGGAGCTGGAGGGCCGCACGCAGCGTTTTTTGCAGTTAAAGAGGAATACAAACGAAATATTCCTGGCCGTCTAATTGGTGTATCGAAAGATATGGATGATAATATGGCATTGAGAATGGCGCTTCAAACACGGGAACAACATATCAAACGCGACAAAGCAACATCTAACATTTGTACTGCTCAAGCGCTTTTAGCTGTAATGGCAAGTATGTATGCAGTTTACCACGGGCCTGCAGGAATGCGAGAAATCGCATTACATGTTCACTCACTAGCTGCAAAAACAACAGATGGATTAAAAGCAATGGGAATTGAAATTGGTTCAAAAAATTATTTCGATACTGTTTGGGTTAAAGGAATTCAGTCTTCCGCTATTAAATCCGCTGCAGAAGAACATAAAATGAATTTCCATTACGTAAATGACCACGAATTAACAATCAGTTTTGGGGAGCCACATACAACGCAAGATGTAGAAACAATTCTTTCAATTTTTGCAAAAATTCAAGCAGAATCAGCGCCTTCCGTGTCTACAGAATTGCACACGAATTTGGAAGGTTCTTTAAAGCGTTCAGATAACGTTTTTACGCATGCAACCTTTAACAGTTATCATTCTGAATCCAAAATGATGCGTTACTTGAAGCGATTGGAAAATAAAGATATTTCTTTGGTTCACAGTATGATTCCGCTTGGATCGTGCACTATGAAATTGAATGCGGCATCTGAATTAATGCCAATTACCAATCCGCAATTTGCAAATATTCACCCTTTCGCACCACTCAACCAAGTTGAAGGTTACCACGAAATGTTCCGTGAATTGGAAAAAGATTTATGTGAATGTACCGGTTTTGCAGCAATGTCTTTGCAGCCAAATTCTGGTGCACAAGGAGAATACGCAGGATTAATGGTCATCAAAGCATACCACGAATCCCGTCAGGATTTCCAACGAAAAATTATGATAATTCCTTCCTCCGCACATGGAACAAACCCTGCATCTGCTGTGATGGCTGGTTTTGAAGTGGTTGTAACCGGTTGCGATGAAAATGGAAATATTGATATCGATGAATTGCGCAACGTAGCAACAGAATTCAAGGATTCTTTAGCTGGTTTGAT
This sequence comes from Flavobacteriales bacterium, assembly GCA_947476955.1. Lineage (GTDB taxonomy): Bacteria > Bacteroidota > Bacteroidia > Flavobacteriales_D > Crocinitomicaceae > M0103. Next base: position 5,440 of record CANJSS010000009.1, on the reverse strand, counting down.
GGTGACGTATCCTTCAACGCATGGTGTTTACGAAGAAGGAATTCGTGAAATAACTTCTGTTATCCATGACAATGGCGGACAAGTATATATGGATGGTGCAAACATGAACGCACAAGTTGGACTTACAAATCCAGGAAATATTGGTGCAGATGTTTGTCACTTAAACCTGCACAAAACATTCGCAATTCCTCACGGAGGTGGTGGTCCAGGAATGGGTCCTATCGGTGTGGCGGCGCATTTGGCTCCTTTCTTACCTGGAAGCAAATTAATTAAAGCGGGCGGCGATCAGGCTATTCATTCTATTTCCGGCGCACCTTATGGTAGCGCATTGATTCTATTAATTTCTTTCGGCTACATCAAAATGTTAGGAGCTGTGGGCTTGCGGGAGGCTACAGAAATTGCAATTTTAAATGCAAACTATATCGCTGCCGAACTAAAAGGAGATTACGACATTCTTTACACGGGTAAAAACGGCACTGTTGCGCATGAATTGATTTTGGATTGTCGTGAAATTAAGAAAACATCGGATGTTGAAGTTGCAGATATCGCGAAACGTTTGATCGATTATGGATTCCACGCGCCAACGGTTTCTTTCCCAGTTGCTGGTACTTTGATGATTGAACCAACCGAATCGGAAGACAAAGAAGAATTAGATCGTTTCATTATTGCCATGAAATCTATTCGTAAAGAAATTGCACAAATAGAAAATGGCCATGCTGACAAAGTGAATAATCTGATAAAAAATGCACCGCATACAGCAGATTGTATCATAAATAGAGATTGGAATTATCCTTATTCTCCAAAAGAAGCGGCGTATCCAGTGGAATACTTGAAAGACTTTAAGTATTGGGTTCCTGTGCGACGCGTAGACAACGCTTATGGTGACAGGAATTTAGTTTGTTCTTGTCCAAGTGTGGAAAGTTACAAGCATGTTGTGGCATAAAAGACGCTAAAAAAGAATACAAATTAAATCCGCTTTGAAATCTCAAAGCGGATTTTTTTGCGTTACGCAACTAGATTACAAAAATTTTCGTCTAACAAGAGTCTGTAAATAAAAATCTTATGAAAAAATTACTACACTTTCTTTTTGTCGTTTCAATTATGATGCTGGCAAATACAAAATCCTTCGCGCAAGGATTCACCTTAACTGGGGCAACTACAAATACACCAACCATTCAAAATTGCGACCCTTATGTTACTATTAACATAAGTGCATTGAATTACTCCAATTCAAATGCCGACTTTAATCTTGCGCTTTTAGGGACCAATTTTACAGCGTGTCAATTATCGATTAGCGTGAATTGGGGCGATGGCGTTACAACAACTCACTCCGGCAGCACAAGTACAGTTGGATCGACTATTTCATGGAATCCACCCATTCAACATTTTTATGCAACTGCTGGCATGCATCAAATCAGCATCACCGCTTATAATCCACAAAATGGATCGACGGCAGTTTTAAATCTGTACTTTTTGCAAACTATTTGTTACGATCTTCAGGCGTATATCTATCTGGATTGCAATAACGATGGAAATTATGAATCCACCCTTGGTAATGTGCCGGTAACGTTTAGCGGACCTAATGGATTTTCTACACAAGCAAACTCAAACACCAATGGATATGCTAATACTGCAGGAACAGCTAGCGGAAATTACACCGCTTCCATTGATCCAACATGGCTTTTAAATAATGGCTATGTGTTGTCTTCCAATAGTACAACACTCCTGGATTTAAATTCTACAACAGCTAATATTACCGATACAGCGTTTTTAATATTAAACTGCAATACAAACACCAACAATCTTTGTCTTTCGGGAATCGTTTTCTGCGACACCGATGGAAACGGTATACTAAGCGCTAGTGAAAATGCGATTGCCAATTCGCCCGTGCAAATTAGCCACAACGGAACCAATTACCAAGTATATACAAATAGCAACGGACAATATTCCTTAAATTATGCCGGAAATGTTGGCGCTCCAACTATTGTCTCCCTAAATTCAATTTGGTTAACACAAAACAACTACACGGCGACGAGTCCTATTAATTCCTTAACGGCTACAAGTTGCACAAACCCTATTCCTTTCAATATTCCAATAGTTTGCGGAGCGGCAGGGAACAATCCTTCTCTATGTGCTGCAGCATTGGTTTTCTGCGATGCAAATGGAAATGGCATATTCGATTCCACTGAATTACCATTAATTGGTGCCCCGATAAACTTTATTGGAACGAACCAAACATTGATTACTGCTTACACGGATAGTTCGGGATTTGCGATACTTTGTGGGAACTATTTCTCCACTAATGTTGTGATAGCACAAATCAATGCAGGATGGCTTTTACAGCATGGTTATACCATTTCTAATCCGATTTTAACAGTTTATGCAAGTCCAGTTACCACTCCAAATCCTGGTGCTTTTGCAGTTAATTGCGGCGGAACGACAAATTCTTGTACGGATTTATGGACGACCGTTACACCATGGATTGGATATTACCAGAATCAAACAAATTATATTCGTTTAAATTTTGGAAATTATGGCCCTGTGGCTCCTGGAAATTATACTGTTACGTTTACATTCCCTGCTGGCGTAACACCAATTGTAAGTTCAATTAATATTCCAGGATATTCCATTTCTGGTAATACCATTACGTGGAATTTAAATGCTACACAATCCTCCTTTTCTCAAAGTGATGTTATCCAATTTAATACACCAAGTGGAATTGCAAGTGGAACACAGCATTTCTTTACTTCTACCATTGCGCCAGTAGGAACGGTGACAGATTGCTGTACAACAAATAATGCGGGTTCACTTTTGCAAATTGTTGGAAACAGTTACGATCCAAATGATAAAACCGTCGACCTAGAAGAAAGTATTTCTCCGGTTATTCAGGACGAACTGACATACACCATTCGTTTCCAGAACACAGGAACTGCACCAGCACAAAACGTTCATATTACCGATACCCTGAGCAGCAACCTAGATTGGACAACTTTATCCGTAGTTGAAAAAACACATACAATGCAGTTAGTTGACTTAGGAAATGGTGTAATTCGTTTTGAATTTCCACAAATTTGGCTTCCAGACAGCACTTCCAATGAACCTCTAAGCCATGGACATGTCGTTTATAAAATTCATGAAAAAGAAACAAATATTCCCGGTAGCGAAATTTTCAATACAGGATATATTTATTTCGACTGGAACCCTGCAATTATTACGAACACAACGTACAACTTTAATTCAGAATTAGGCCTTTCAGAATTAGAAATGGAAGTTTCTGTTTATCCAAATCCAACTTCGGAACTTGTGCAAGTGTCCTCTGCAATAACGATTGAATCTCTCGAATTAATGGATCTCTCCGGAAAATCATTAGTAAAGCAAGTGTGCACATCCGATAAAACAGAGCTGAACATTGAATCTCTTTCCAGCGGAATATACCTGTTACACGTTGCAACAAGCAAGGGAATTGTTTCGAAAAGAATTGTAAAAAATTAATTAAAAATACCATGCTTGAAAATCCCTTCGAATTTCGAAGGGATTTTTTTTTGGATACTATTTTGGAATGAATAGTCAAAAAAAAACGCTCCTGTTATGGAACGTTTTTTAGTATGTGTGTGGCTTATTTTACAAACCAAAAGCTGCTTTTACCTTCTCTACATAGTCTAATTTTTCCCATGTAAACAATTCAACTTCCATTGTTTTGATTTTTCCGTCTGGCGATTTGAATGATTTTGTAACCACTTCATTTTTACGTCCCATGTGCCCGTAAGCAGCAGTTTCAGCATAAATTGGATTACGCAGTTTCAAACGTTGCTCAATAAAGTATGGACGCATATCAAAAATTGCTTCCACTTTTTTAGCGATTTCTCCGTCTGTCATGTTAACTTTTGATGTTCCATATGTAGTAACGAATAAACCACATGGTTTCGCTACTCCAATTGCGTAGGAAACTTGCACCAATACTTCGTCGCACAATCCTGCAGCAACTAGGTTCTTTGCAATGTGACGTGTTGCATACGCAGCTGAACGGTCCACTTTTGAAGGATCTTTCCCTGAGAATGCGCCACCACCGTGAGCACCTTTTCCACCATACGTATCCACAATAATTTTACGACCTGTCAAACCAGTATCTCCGTGTGGGCCTCCGATAACGAATTTACCTGTTGGATTGATATGGTAAGTTATTTGATCATTGAATAATTTTTGTAATTCCGGTTTCAATTTTGCTTTAACACGTGGAATTACCAAAGCGATAATATCCGATTTAATTTTTGATAACATTGCTTTTTCTTCATCAAAATCATCGTGCTGAGTGGAAACAACGATAGAATCGATGCGTTGTGGAACATTGTCATCGGAATATTCGATTGTTACTTGCGATTTAGCATCTGGACGCAAATAACCGATAAGTGCGGAATCATTATTTCGAATTTCGGATAATTCCTGCAGAATTTTGTGAGCCAAATCCAACGCCAAGGGCATGTAATTATCTGTTTCTTTCGTTGCATAACCGAACATCATTCCTTGATCGCCAGCTCCTTGTTCTTCTGGATTACTGCGTTCCACTCCTTGATTGATATCTTCAGACTGATCGTGCAATGCAGATAAAATACCGCAAGAGTTTGCATCAAACATATATTCAGACTTCGTGTAGCCAATTTTACGAATCGTTTCGCGCGCAATCGACTGAACATCCAAATAGGTATTCGTCTTGATTTCTCCAGCTAAAACTACCAAACCTGTAGTAACCAATGTTTCACATGCAACTTTCGATTGCGGATCAAAAGCCATGAAATTATCGATTAAAGCATCTGAAATTTGATCGGAAACTTTGTCAGGATGCCCTTCTGAAACTGACTCTGATGTAAACAAATATGACATTTTATATTTTTTAGATTATAGAAATACGAAATTAGTAAAAAAAGATTGCATCGGAAAATGAAAAAGAGGCGATTTACGCTCAATTTCATAAAATAAAGCAGATGTATTGAATTCTTCTCTTTTAAGCAGAGAAAGTTGGAGAATCCTATTTTAGGATTAAGGTAAATTTTCAATTTTTCATTCCGCCGTATACCAATTTATTCATCTCAAGATCGATTTCTCTTTTCTTGCAATCGACAATGCTATTTTGCCAATCAAGAAAGGCCGTTTCAACTTCTCGATAAGTAATTTTTCCTTCTTTGTATAAGAGGTATGTCTTTTCATAAACCTGATGAAGATTATTTGTGATAGTTTGTAAATGATTGATTTCCGCTTTCAAATAACTTAGTTGATTATTGTTTTGTAATTTGAGTTTATCTATTTCAAGTATTTTTAATTGTTTTCGCTGGTCTAGTTCTGTTTTAGTCAATTCCGACAGCTGGCGTGCTTTTAAGTATGTGCCTTTGTTAAAGATTGGAATGCTCAAATTGACACCAATTCCTTCGTAAAGATTTTTGTTAAT
>CANJSS010000008.1 GCA_947476955.1 Flavobacteriales bacterium | reverse complement strand
TCGGAATGGAAGAGGAAGTAAAAGAAAAAATATTTGATGCGTTTACCCAAGCAGAAAGTGAAACCACTCGAAAATTTGGTGGCACAGGATTGGGGCTTGCAATCGTGCAAAATCTTATTAGAATGCAAGACGGTACGATTGATGTGAAAAGTAAATTAAACCACGGATCCTGTTTTACCATTCGTTTGAAATATTTTGGTGCAAATGCCAATGCTATTGATTTGAGCAAGAAGCAGGAGGCTAATTTCATACAACTTATTGGTCTTCGTGTTTTATTGGTGGAAGATAATCTTGTAAATCAGATGGTAACGAAAGATTTATTAGTTGGAATGGGAGTGGAAGTTATCGTTGCAGAAAATGGTCGAATTGCACTCGATATTTTGCAAAATGAACAGTTTAATCTGATTATAATGGATATGCAAATGCCGGTAATGGATGGTTTTCAAGCAATGAAATGCATAAGAGATTCCGATCACCAACAATTAAAGCAAATTCCAATACTAGCATTGACAGCAAATGTTCTCCAAACGGAAATAAAAAAATGCTATGAATATGGCGCAAACGAGTATTTGGCTAAACCATTCAAACCAGATTTTTTATTTTCAAAAATTATAAACTTGATTCCTTCCAATGAAAGCCATACTTTAATGAATGTTATCTATGAAGATAAAATTGATTGGGAAACCCTAAAGATGTTTACAAATGGGAAAGAAAATATGCTGAAATCCACGTTGGAACATCTTCTTATTTCTTTTAAAGAGGATTTCGTGACATGGAATACTGCTTTGCTCAAAAATAATAATGGGCTACTTAGAAATATTGCGCACAAGATCAAACCAAATTTTCTGTTACTTGGAATGAATAATATAAGCGAACTCTGCATGGAAATTGAGCAAACCGAAGAAAATGAAACACTTTTGGAATTAGCCAATATACTATCGCTTCGACTTCCACTAGTTTTAGAAGAAATTCAAGAGCAGCTTCAAAAATCTCTTTTCAGTTTGCCTTTACTATGATTTTGAATACTGCCGGTTCATCTCGTGCAGTAAAGGCTGCAAAAAGTACGCATTTAAAAAAACAAATTCTAGCTAACCAAATAACAGCTATTTTACTTAATCATTACTGGAAAAGTTAAATCCAATCTGCAATAGTTCCTGTTTTGTAAGATTTACAGAGGAAAGTAATTTGCGTGTTGTTTGATCAATGACAAGGAGGTTTAATTTCTCTTCTAGACATAAATCAATATCGTGGGTGGAAAATAAGATACATTTACCCAAATTTTTGGCGATATAACTCAACGTTCGTATGAGTATTTTGCGATTTCCATAATCCAAAAAAGCAGTTGGTTCATCTAATATAAGAATAGGAGTATCCTGCGCCAACGCTCGTGCAATCGCAATTAATTGCCTTTCACCATCACTCAATTCTGTTGTGAATCGTTCTGCAAATTCTTCCAGGCACAATGTGCGAATTGCATTCTCAACGTGTTCAATGTCCACTGTGCGCAAACGTCCAAAAGTATCCGTATGGGGCGTTCTTCCCATCGAAATATACTCTCTTACGGTGAGGTATTCTACACCATCAAATTTTGCTTCAACAAACGCAATTTGTCGCGCAAGTTCCTTTGCTTTATAGGAAATTAAGGATTTGCTTTTCAGCGTAATTGTTCCAGATAAAAGTGTTTTTTTGCCTATCAATGTATGTAGAAAGGTTGTTTTACCTGAACCATTCGAACCAATCAAACTGTAAATTGCTCCAGATTTTAATGCTAAATCACCAGTCTGAACCAGCATGGTGTTGTAACCAATTTCAACGGAATGAAAATGTATCATTTGAGGCGCTTTAAAACAATTAATATTACCAAAGGTGCACCGATAAGGGATGTAAACGCATTAATTGGCAGCGGAATAAAGGATTCTATTAATTGTATAATACTGTCTGATAAAACTAAAAATAAAGCGCCGAAAAGCAGATTTGCTAGAAGTAATTTCCCATGCGATTGTGTTTTTAATAAAATGCGAGTTAAATTCGGAACCGCCATTCCAACAAATGCTATTGGTCCGCAAAAAGCTGTTGTTAAACCGGTTAGGATCGCTGTTACGGTTATGGATAAAATCCGAATTCGTTTTATATTCAAGCCTAGAATTTCTGTATTTTTTTCGCCGATAACTAGAACATCCAAGGGTTTAACAAGAAAAAAACACATTGAAATGCCAATAACAAAGAAGAGTAAAATAATAGGTAATTGATCAAATTGGGTTTGTTGCAAGGAACCCATTGTCCAAATGGTAAATGCTTTTAATTCCTGAGCCGAACTTATGGCTTGCAGCGCGGTAATAATTGCACCTGTGAAACTTCCTAGCATCAATCCGATTAGTAATAGTGAAATAGAAGATTTTATATACATCGAAAGTCCAAGTAGGAGGAAGCCAAAAATTAAAGCTCCAAAAAGTGCACTTGCAATTATACCAATATCACTTTGAAAAAATGAAAAACCGGTGAGTAGTGAAAGCGCGACGAGCAAACTAGATCCTGAATTTATTCCAAGAACATACGGTCCTGCTAGTGGATTGTTAAAAAGTGTTTGCATGAGCATTCCGGAAACAGCTAATCCAGCGCCAGCAACCATGGCAATAATCAAACGCGGAATTCGAAATTCGCGTGCAATTAATTGTTGTGTGTTTTTTACGTCGAAATTGAACATGGAATCGATAAATTCATTCCAAGTTAATTTTAATTGTCCTGAAAAAAGATGCAACACCATTGCCCCTATTAACAATAGAAAAATGGTAAAAAAGAATATTAAATCTCTCTTTTTTATTGCCATTAATTAAGTTTTTGGTAAAAATACATTTCGTTTTTTTGTATCAATTCTGGGTGCAAGATACGGAGTAAATCGGAAAGTACATGGTGTGGTTCTATAGCGCTCATTTCCCAAAAAAGATTCATATTTGGGGAATAGCAAAATGTTTTTCCTTTGGAAAAAGCTTCGATATAACTGGCTTTCTTATTGCTTTTCTGGATAAGTTCTAAAGTTGAAAAACCAGCATTCAACCAAAATTCAGCTTTGCGATTTTCCGCTAAAACGCGTTCTAAACTCATTTCAACACTTCCGGTTCCCTTCGTTTCGTCATAAAGATAATCTGCTTGAGCATCCCGAAATAGTTCTGCAAAATAGCTTTCTCCTGCTGGTGCATACCAAAAATCTCCTAGTACGTTACCACTTAAAACAGTCGGTTTTCTAGTTAGTTTTTTTGCTTCCTTTTTCAAGGAATCATATTCTTTAACCATACTAGAAAAATAGGATTTCGCTTTCGTTTCTTTTCCGATGAGGTAGCCAAACAATTTTATCCATTCTGCCCGACCAAGAGGATGGTTCTCCTTCCAATCGTAATTGGATAAACAAATGATTCCTCCTTTTTCCAATTGCTTGGCATGTGGGAAATCTTGGCCGAAGCCACTATATATAAGTACTTCGGCATTGGAATTTACAATAGCTTCAAAACGGAGCATTTCTTCGTTTCCAAAAGCATGAATACGTTTTTTCTTTAGTCCATCCAAGACAATTAAATTGTGAATGTATTTTTTATCCAAAACACCACTAATGACGTCCAAACCATCTAGTTTTGAAAGCATTCCTATGTGCGTTCCGCTCAGTGTAATCATTGATTTTACTGGCGTTGAAATACGGATATAATTTTTGGGTGTTTGTGTATTTTTTTCTGGTGTTAAATAAAATCGTTTGATTGTTTTATTTTCCGGATGGTAGATATGCACTTTTACAGCGGTCCCACATTCAAGAATCTCTAGCGTTTTTGCATATTTTATCTGGTTTTGGAAACTATTTTTTTTATTACCTGAGCTAGAATCACTGCATGCAGTAAAAATCAAAATAAAAGTAAAAAAAATAAGGCGAAAATTCATGATTCAAATTTCGTAATATATTGTGATTCTTTCTCTAAATAGCACTAAAAAATAGGCATAAAAAAAGTCCCAGATAGAATCTGAGACTTTTACATATTTTAAGTATAGATTATTCTCCTACAACTTCAAATTTGAAAACTGGCTTAACCCCTTTGTGAAGGTTTGCTTCAGCTTCAAATGTTCCAACTTCTTTAATTGGCTCTTCCTTGATTTTAAGTGATTTACGATCGATATCGAAACCAGCTTTCTTCAATGCTTCAGACAATTGAACCGTATTCACAGAACCGAAGATTTTACCGTTCTCACCAGCTTTTGTAGCGATAGTAACCGTAACTGCTTCTAATCTAGTTGCAATTTCTTGGGCTTCAGCCAACATTTTTGTTTCCTTGTGCGCTTTTTGTTTCATTACCTCTGCGTGCGCTTTTTTAGCGGATGCAGTTGCAAGAACACCATATCCTTGAGGAATTAAGAAGTTACGACCGTATCCAGGTTTTACCGTAACCACATCATTCGCGTATCCAAGTTTGTCTACGTTTTTCTTTAGTATTACTTCCATTTTTTTAAATTTATCCTGTTAAACAATCAGCTTATTTCATCATATCTGCCACATAAGGAAGCACAGCAATGTGACGAGCACGTTTGATTGCCTTGTTTACTTTCTTTTGATATTTTGCAGATGTTCCAGTGATTCTACGCGGTAAAATTTTACCTTGTTCGTTGATCAATTTCAATAAGAAATTAGCATCCTTGTAATCGATAAACTTAATACCGCTCTTCTTGAATCGGCAATATTTATCTTTTCTGATTTCGATGTTAATCGGAGTCAAATAGCGAATGTCGTTTTGTGCCATTTTTACGTTTTTTTAAAGGTTAATAATTAAGCCTCTGCTGGTGCAGTTTTCTTTTCGCCCATTTTAACTCGACGACGTTCCGCCCAAGCTAAATGATCTTTTTCCATTCTAACAGTTAGAAAACGCATGATACGCTCATCGCGCTTCATTGCTAATTCTAAACCTGCAACGACGCTGCCTTCAGCCTCGAATTCAACCATGAAATAAAATCCGGTTGATTTTTTTTGGATTGGATACGCAAGTTTGCGCAATCCCCAGCTCTCAGAGTGCTTTACTTTTCCACCCAATGACGTAATTTCGCCTTCGAATTTCTGCACTGCTTCCTTTGCCTGATCATCAGACAAAACGGGAGTTAAAATGAAAACAGTTTCGTAAGAATTCATACTTGAAATGTTTATGTTAATAAAAAATTAAGGTTGCAAAACTAGTGTTTTTTTCTGATAATCCAATCATGTGTAGAGAATAATGTAATTAATTACTTAAAAATTTGGCTTTTAACTACCGAATGACCTAATATTTCGATAATTTCGAATTGCTGAAACCTTTGTTTCATTCAAATTTACTAAATTCGCACACGCAATAATTTTGTTTAGAACAAATACATCAGTACATTATGGTTTTCGACTTAGAAATGATCAAAAAAGTGTATGCCAAGTTTCCGGAGGCTATTGAAGCTGCCCGTAAAGTTGTTGGTAAGCCATTAACACTTTCAGAAAAAATCCTTTACGCACATTTGTGGGAAGGAAATGCAGTAAATGTCTACGAAAGAGGAAAGTCTTACGTGGATTTCGCGCCGGATCGTGTCGCAATGCAAGATGCAACCGCGCAAATGGCTTTACTCCAATTCATGCAGGCTGGTAAGAAAAAAGTTGCTGTGCCTTCAACAGTGCACGCGGATCATCTTATACAAGCTAAACTTGGAGCAAGTAAAGATTTACAGGAATCCCTGAATCAAAATAACGAGGTTTTTAATTTCTTATCTTCGATTTCCAATAAATATGGTATCGGTTTCTGGAAACCAGGCGCTGGAATTATTCACCAGGTTGTTCTTGAAAATTATGCATTTCCAGGCGGAATGATGATTGGAACGGATTCACATACGGTAAATGCCGGCGGGCTAGGAATGGTCGCAATTGGTGTTGGTGGTGCTGATGCTGTAGATGTAATGGCAGGAATGGCTTGGGAATTGAAATTCCCGAAACTAATTGGGGTTAAATTAACGGGTCATTTAAGTGGCTGGACTTCCGCCAAAGACGTAATACTGAAAGTTGCAGATATTCTTACCGTAAAAGGCGGAACTGGCGCTATAGTAGAATATTTTGGCGATGGAGCGGTTTCTCTTTCTTGCACGGGTAAAGGTACAATCTGTAACATGGGTGCTGAAATTGGTGCTACTACTTCCACTTTTGGATACGATAATTCTATGAGAAGGTATTTGGCGGCTACCGGAAGACAAGAAGTTGTTGACGCTGCTGATAAAATTGCAGAACATTTAACTGGCGATGCGGAAGTTTATGCGCATCCTGAGAAATATTTTGATCAGGTAATCGAAATTAATCTTTCCGATTTAGAACCGCATATTAATGGACCTTTCACGCCAGATAGAGGAACGCCAATTTCAAAAATGAAGGCAGAAGCTTTGGCCAACGAATGGCCAATGAAAGTGGAATGGGGATTAATCGGTTCGTGCACAAATTCTTCATATGAAGATATGTCGCGCGCTGCTTCCATTGTGCAACAAGCCGTAGAACAAGGAATTTTACCAAAAGCAGAATTTGGAATTAATCCTGGTTCTGAACAAGTAAGATATACTATTGATAGGGATGGAATCATTGCAACATTTGAAAAAATGGGCACCAAAATATTTACGAATGCTTGCGGACCTTGTATCGGTCAGTGGGATAGAGCAGGTGCAGAAAAACAAGAGAAAAACACAATCGTTCACTCGTTCAATAGAAATTTCTCGAAACGTGCCGACGGTAATCCAAATACACATGCTTTTGTGACTTCACCAGAAATGGTGGCCGCTTTGGCAATTGCCGGAGATTTAGGTTTTAATCCGTTGACGGATTCTTTGACAAATTCAAAAGGAGAACAATTTAAATTCTCTGCACCAAAAGGCGATGAATTGCCGACAAAAGGATTCGATGTGGAAGATCCAGGTTACCAAGCTCCAGTAGAAGATGGAAGTGGCGTTGTTATTGCCGTAGCAGAAGACTCTTCGCGTTTGCAATTACTAGAAAATTTTCCAATTTGGGATGGTAAAAATATTCTTGGTGCAAAATTATTGATCAAGGCAAAAGGAAAATGTACAACGGATCATATTTCAATGGCAGGTCCATGGTTGCGTTACCGTGGGCACTTAGATAATATTTCTAATAATATGTTAATTGGTGCTGAAAACGCATTCAATGGAAAGGCAAATGCTGTTGTGAATCAATTGACTGGCGAAATTGGGGAAGTTCCAGCGGTGCAGCGCGCATACAAAGCAGCAGGTGTTCCTTCGATAGTAGTTGGCGATCATAATTATGGCGAAGGTTCTTCTCGTGAACATGCAGCAATGGAACCAAGACATTTAGGCGTTCGAGCGGTAATTGTAAAATCATTTGCGCGAATCCATGAAACAAACTTGAAAAAACAAGGGATGTTGGGTCTAACCTTTGCAATAGAAGAAGATTATGATAAAATCAGAGAAAATGATACGTTCAATTTTATCGACTTGGAAGATTTTATGCCAGGAAAACCTTTGACTTTGGAAATAGTTCATGCGGATAGTACGAAAGAAAATATCTCGTTGAACCATACGTATAACCAATCTCAAATTGAATGGTTTAAAGCAGGATCAGCATTGAATTTAATAAAATTGATGGAGAATTAAACAGAAATCTGTATGCATAAAAAAAGTCCCATTCATCGCGTGATGATTGGGACTTTTTTTTATGTCTATTTAAATGTAGTACTTTTTTAGAACTTTGCAGATAAACCGAATTGCAATAATCCACCACCACCAGCGCCAATTTCAATCATTGCACCTATGTTTTGCGTAAAGTAAATTCGTGTGCCAACTGCTATTCTAAATGCAATAGGAATTAGCGCTTTATCTTGGTCTAAACCATTTGATGATCCATTTGGATCTTCAATATTCCATTGCCTAGATACTAATTTATAACCTGCGCCAAATCCAATATAAGCGTCGATTCTATCATTTTGTACAAAATGATAGTTTAATCGAACCATCATTCTAGTTTTCGTTGCTGTGTAATCCCAGTTGTAGGTATTTGAAACAATTGAATCTAAAGTTCCAGTATTAACACTTAACAAGGTATCTACTGTTGTCAAGTCATAATTACTTCCCGATTTGACATAATTTACATCTACACCGATACCAAATTTTTCAGCAAGCATATATTCAGCTCGCCCACCGTAAGATAAAAAACCTCCATTTAATTTATAATTGGATGAACCTGTCGGTTCAGATCTAGTGGCATTAGATTGAGGGAATCCAAGATAAGCGTCGATAATAAAATTTCCCTGAACTACAGGCGATTGGGCATTTAAATTGGAAAAACATACCAATGTTGCTCCTAAAAGTGAAAGAATTTTTTTCATATAAATAATTTAATGGTTAATCAAAGTAACAAATTTTAAATGAGTTTCGAAATATTAAAATGTATAAAATTGAAATTTGATTTTTCAGATTTTTATTTAATTCTATTTTACCCACATTAATTTATCCTTGTCTACCTTCATACGGAGAAATCCAAATGTAACGGTAATATTTTCTCCTAGAACAGATTCTACCGTCCCGTTTTGTTTTGTGGAAATTAATTTAACCGTTGATCCAACTACTATCTTGTGGCGTTGATAAGGATCTTCTTCTGGTTTTTGAATTTTTACTTTTTTTGGATTTTTTGAATTTACCTCGGATTTTAATTTTACCGCAATTTTTTCCTCTTCAATTTTTCCTTTTTCAACCTTTAAATAGTTTATTACCCCTTCAATCAGTGGTTTATTGATGTCCTTCTTACGGGATTTATAAACGTATTTATCGATGAAACTAAGCATTTTATTTCCGGCATTCAAACTTTTATTGTTTCGATCAATTACTTCCTGCTGGATGCGTAATCGTTCATCATATCTGTCTTTACGATCTTCGTATTCCTGCTTTGCTTTTTGCGCAAGTCGCTGTGCATCAATATGTTCTTTATTTAAACGCTCTAGATAGGTTTTTTCTTTCTGTAATTCACTAAGCAAACGATCCATCGTGACTTTCCGTTCATCCAACCTTGTTTTTGCATCCTCAATAAGATCGAGTGAAATACCATTGATTTGTGCAACTTCAAATGTAAAGGAGCTTCCGGGTTGCCCCAATGAAAATTTATACAATGGTTCCAAGGTTTCTGTATCGAAAAGCATGCAGCCATTTACAGCATTTTTTAACTGATCTGCCTTTAATTTGATATTTGCATAGTGCGTAGTGATTACGCCAAAGCTTTTACGGTTATATAATTCTTCGAAGAAAACTTCCGCCAAAGCACCACCCAATTCTGGATCCGAACCAGTTCCAAATTCATCCAATAATAGCAAGGTGCGTTTATTGGAAACTTCCAGAAAATATTTCATCCTTTTTAAGCGGTAGGAATAGGTGCTTAATTCGTTTTCAATGGATTGATTATCGCCAATATCGGATAATACCTGCTGAAAAAAGCACATTTTACTGTTTGCATTCACAGGAACCAATAAGCCAGACTGCAGCATCAATTGCAACAAACCAATTGTTTTTAGCGTTATACTTTTTCCTCCTGCATTTGGACCCGAAATGACAAGCATCCGTGAAAACTTGTCCATTTGGATATACTGTGGAAGAATTTTCTTACCTAATTGCTTGTTTGTTTTCCATAAAATCGGATGGTAGGCATCGATCAACTCTATGTGCGTTTCGGATTCAATTTTAGGTAAAACACAATTTAATTCCAGCGCTAACCGCGTTTTAGCATTTACGAAATCTAATTCTGTTAATATATTTTGATAAGATTCAATCAATGGCGTAAAAACGGCAATTTCCCTTGTTAATTCCTGTAAAATTCGGTAAATTTCTTTTCGCTCATCGTCCAGCAGCATTTCCATCTCATTGTTCAACTGAATATTAACTTGCGGTTCAATAAAAGTCAAACTTCCTGTTTTACTGGATCCCAAAACTGTTCCTGGAATTTTTCGCTTGTGGGAAGAAACAATTGTCAAAACTCTTCGATCACTTATAAATGCTTCCTTTGTATCCCCTAACACGTTTTCTTTTAGCAACTTTCGCACTTCCTTGTCGAAGTTTCGGTTTATCTGATTGCGAATTGTTTTGATTTTTTGTCGAATATCAAACAATAACTTCGATGCATCATCCTTAATATTTCCAGCTCTATCAAAAATTTTATCAATGGATTCAATTATTTCTTTTGTGAAATATGCAGATCTAAATAAGCTGCAAAGTAGTGGATACTCTTTCTCTCTTTTATCGAAAAATACTAAAAGTGTATTGATTAAATCAGATGCCTGTGCTATTCGAACATACCCTTCTAAAGACAAAACTGCATTTTTGATAGGCAAAAGCCGCAATTCAGTTAATAGTTCTTCATAATCCAAAGCGGGAAAAGATTCACCTTCCATTCGAATGGAAAGTAGTTCATTAACTTTCCTTAGTTCATTTTCAAAGGATGGAAAATGGTTGGATGGTAATAATTCTTCTAATCTCTTTTTGGCTGTAGCTCCAATGCTATAATTCACCAGCCACTCTCTAATGATTGGAAATTCTAAATCATGAATAGTTTGCTCGTCAAATTGTCGCATGGTGCAAAGTTACTGAGTATTTTCCGTTAGCTCTAGAAAATGGAACAATTTCAAGCGTATTATGTTTGCCCAATGCTCTAATATTTCTATTGGTTAGTGTATAAAATAAGTTGTACATTTTGTTGTCAATCCTATAAGTTCCTGCTATTTTTGTTACCATGAAAATTATCTCTTTTAATGTTAATGGTATTCGCGCAATCATGCAAAAATCTTTTGCTTCAGATATGCGGAAAGTTAATGCTGATATCATTTGTTTACAGGAAACCAAAGCAACAGTGGATCAAGTTAAGGAAGCAGTTGCTGGAATTGATGGCTACCATGTTTTCGCAAATGAAGCTGAAAAAAAAGGGTATTCTGGAACTGCAATTTTAACAAAAGAGTTGCCGCTTGCGGTAACTTATTATATGGGAACTATTGACCATGACAACGAAGGGAGAATAACTTGTGCGGAGTTTCTGAATTTTTTCCTAGTTACTGTGTATGTTCCTAATTCCGGAAGTGAATTAGCACGTTTAGATTACCGTAAAACGTGGGATCGCGATTTTTTGAGCTATTTAAAACGGTTGGAAGCTACTAAACCAGTCGTTGTTTGTGGCGATTTTAATGTTGCACACCAGGCAATTGATCTTGCGCGGCCAAAACAAAATTACAACAAAGCCGCAGGTTATATGCAGGAAGAAATTGATGGGATGAATAAATTGACTGAAAGTGGAATAATGGATACTTTCCGTGAAATAAATGGCGTTGTTCCGGATAAATATAGCTGGTGGAGCTATAGGGCAGGAGCGAGAGGGAAAAATATTGGATGGAGAATTGATTATTTTTTGGTTTCAGCATCTTTTTTACCACGCGTTAAAGAATCATTTATTCTTCACGAAATAATGGGATCCGATCATTGCCCTGTTGGGATAGTGTTGGAATAAGCTGTTCTCATTTTTCTTGTTACTCAAAATTGTTCGGTGTAAAAAATTATTACCTAACAATGGAAAATGTGCAAAAGAAATAATCCGTTTTTTTGTGGATTTTTCTTAGTACCTAGAAATAAAAAAGCCGCATCTAAATAGAAACGGCTTTTCAAAAAACAGTAAGGAAATTATTGCTTTTTCGTGCAACAAGCCTTAGTTTCAGTTCCTTTTGTGCAAGAAGATCCAGCTGCTGTGCTTTTTTCTGAAGAGCAACAAGCACCTTTTTTCTTTTTCTTCTTCTTATCATCTTTCTTAACTTCTGTAGAAACACCGTTTGAAGCTGCGTAAGCTGTTGTAGCAACAGAACCTACAAATGTCATCAAAGCAAGTGCAAAAAATAATTTTTTCATAGCTATGTGTTTTTTTTGTGAATGTACAAATATTTATTTTAATTCTCCAACTTTTGTAAGCTTAGCTTTTACCTTTTCTCCAATTTTAACATTTATTTTAGAATCAAGTGGTAAAAATAAATCTATGCGAGAACCAAATTTAATGAATCCAAATTCTTCCCCGCTCTTTATAGGTTGATCTGGTTGCAGATAATAACAAATTCTTCGTGCAACTGCCCCAGCTATTTGTCGGAACAAAACCTCTTGACCAGATGCATGTGTTACAACAAAAGTCGAACGTTCGTTTTCCGTGCTGCTTTTTGGATGCCAAGCGACAAGAAATAATCCAGGATGGTATTTCACGTATTTTACTATTCCTGAGATTGGTGAATAATTGGCATGCACATTTAATGGCGACATAAAAATAGAGATTTGAATGCGCTTGTCATGAAAGTATTCTGTTTCTTCCACTTCTTCGATAACAACAACTTTCCCGTCTGCAGGACACATAATGTCCGTTTCAGAAAAAACACAAGTGCGATTCGGAATTCTAAAAAATTGTATAATTAAATAAGCCATTACCAACACTCCAAGTGTTAACAGCAAGAATAACCAAAGCCAGCCAGTCGCAGTAAATAAAAAATAATTCCCAATTTGAATTGAAGTTAGAATGCAAAGTCCAACTGCCATTATTAGATACCCTTCTCTGTGTAAAGTCATTCTGTTTTTAATTAAAAATAAGCATAAAACATTGCCCAACAATAAAAGAATGGAATGGCAAACAATGCAGCATCAAATCGATCAAGGATTCCTCCATGTCCTGGTAAAATGTGCCCTGAATCTTTAATATCCAAACTTCGTTTAAAAAGGGATTCCAGTAAATCACCATAAATTGCACATGGGGCAATAATCATTGCAGAAATAACCCAGAATAATTCTTCTCCTTGGTTTATAAATGCACCAATAATGTATCCCAATAATAGCGTAAAAAGAATTCCTCCAATCGTTCCTTCCCACGTTTTTTTCGGAGAAATACGCTCAAATAACTTTCTTTTTCCAATTAATCTTCCTGTCAGATAGGCAAAGGTGTCATTCGTCCATATAAGTAAATACATGCCAATTACAGTTGGCAAATAACTGGTGCTTCTTAAATTTAAGTCTATCGTCAGGAAAAAAGGAATAACAATGTATAGGATTCCAAACACTAAAACACTTATATTGATTAATGGATGTTCTTTTTTTCGCCATAATTCCGCAAGAATTAAGGTGAAAAATAAAGGGAAAATAAATAAAATAGAAATTACAGGTAGCCATTCTAAACTTACACCTACTAGTAAACAGAAGATAAAAATTCCAATAAAAACGCCTATTTCTTTGCTTACTTGTACAAAGGAATGTGTATTGAAAAGTGTGTAAAATTCTAAAAGTCCCAAAACCATAAATATGGAAAACACGATTGCCTGTGAATACGGTCCCCAAAGTATGGAGCCCAAAACTACAAAAGCGAACAATACTCCAGTTATAGATCGTAGAACTAAATTATTCATCAGACGAATTTACAATTTTTTGAGCGTTAAAAAAATGTTCCGGTAAAACTTGGAGGTGAATTTGTCCAAAATTTAAATACGAAGAATCCCGCTGATCGATGATCATAACGGGAATTCCTGCTTGCTCTAATGCGTTTTTTGTAATGGAGACTGAATAAATATCTTGTGTACTCAATACAGTTGTCCATTTAGGCGATGTGATTCTTTCGTTATTCAGCGCTTTCCAAATCTTCTTTAGGCTTCTCATCATCTTCTGTAGATTCTTCAATTTCAGTTTTTTCATCACTTTCAATATCATGGTCATCTTCAATAAGTATGGATGATGTTTCATCCGCAAGATCTGCCGTAACTATTTTAATTTCTTCTACTTCCTCTCTTTTCCATGGGCGCTCACCAAATATTTCAATTAAATCCTCCTTGAAAA
This sequence comes from Flavobacteriales bacterium, assembly GCA_947476955.1. Lineage (GTDB taxonomy): Bacteria > Bacteroidota > Bacteroidia > Flavobacteriales_D > Crocinitomicaceae > M0103. Next base: position 28,865 of record CANJSS010000008.1, on the reverse strand, counting down.
TAACTTCCGTTGCCAATAATTTTTCTGCCAACAATTTCAATTTATCTTCGTTTTCAGATAGAATAGTCAACGCGCGTTGGTATTGGAACTCAACAAGCTTGCTAACTTCTTCATCAATGATTCGGGCTGTATCGTCAGAATAAGGTTTTGTAAAGGAATCTCTTCCTTGTGAATCGTAGAAAGAAATATTCCCAATTCTATCATTTAATCCATAAATAGAAACCATAGCGTATGCTTGTTTGGTCACCTTTTCAAGGTCACTAAGCGCTCCAGTACTAATTTTTCCAAAGGTTAATTTCTCCGCTGCTCGACCTCCAAGTGCAGAACACATTTCATCTACAATTTGCTCCGTTGTAGTAATACTTCGCTCTTCTGGTAAATACCAGGCTGCGCCTAAGGATTGACCACGAGGAACAATTGTAACTTTCACCAAAGGATGCGCATGTTCCAATAACCAGGAAATTGTTGCATGGCCTGCTTCATGGTAAGCAATTGCTTTCTTTTCATCCTTGGTAATAATTTTATTTTTCTTCTCCAAACCGCCTACGATTCGATCAACAGCATCTAGAAAATCTTGTTTTTGAACGAATTTCTTGTCTTTTCGGGCTGCAATCAATGCTGCTTCATTACATAGATTAGCAATATCAGCACCAGAAAAACCTGGTGTTTGTTTGGATAAAAATTCAATATCAATACCATCTTCTAGTTTGATTGGTTTCAAATGAACTTGGAAAATTTCTTTTCGCTCATTGATATCCGGCATATCTACATAAATCTGACGGTCAAATCGACCAGCGCGCATCAAAGCACTATCTAGAACGTCGGCTCTATTTGTAGCTCCAAGGATAATCACACCTGAATTTGTTCCGAAACCATCCATTTCAGTCAATAACTGATTCAATGTGTTTTCTCGCTCGTCATTGGAACCGAAATTATTATTCTTACCACGTGCCCGCCCAATCGCATCAATCTCATCTATAAAAATGATGGCTGGCGCTTTTTCCTTTGCCTGTTTAAATAAATCCCGAACGCGAGAAGCTCCAACGCCCACGAACATCTCTACAAAATCAGAACCTGAAAGCGAGAAGAATGGTACTTGTGCTTCTCCAGCTACAGCTTTTGCAAGCAGTGTTTTTCCAGTTCCTGGAGGACCAACAAGTAACGCACCTTTCGGTATTTTAGCTCCAAGTTCAGTGTATTTTTTAGGGTTTTTAAGGAATTCAACGATTTCTACAATCTCTACTTTTGCCTCCTGTAAACCAGCTACATCTTTAAAAGTAACATTAGTGGATTTACCTTTATCAAATACTTGTGCCTTGGATTTTCCAATATTGAAAATTTGACCGCCGCCGCCACCGCCGCCGCCGCCAGTCATTCTTCGCATGACAAACATCCAGATTACAACTAAAATTAGAATTGGAAGTATGAAACTTAAAATATTACTGAGGTAATTTACTTCCTCAACGTCTACTAATTCTATTGTTTTTAGCGGAGCCTTTTTTTCTGACTTTAGCACACTATTTTTTTGTTTAGTAGCTTTGTTTAGTTCATTTACTTGCGATTCAAAATTTCCTGCATCGATAATGTTTAATTCGAAAATAGGATTTCCTTTTTTGATTGTTTTAGTTTTATTTAGAACTTCTTTGAGCTCTTTGTATTGCGAATCAGTTGAGTTCACAATATAACTCCTTCCGCTTGTGCTGATTTGGAAATCTACTCGAACCTTGTTAACCAATTTAGCATCTTCAACATAACCTTTTTCAGCTAAATCAAAAAATGTAGATTGGTATTTTACTGGAACGCGTCCTCCAGAACTCATGAATAATTGGAATCCAATAATTGCAACGCCAATTATAGCATAAATCCAATAGATTGAAAATGGACTCTTTTTTTTGTTTTCTCCTTCTGCCATGGTAAATTTTAGTTCAAGTTCGGTATATTAATTCTTTTTGCATCTGCCCATAAATCTTCTAAATCATAAAATGGACGTGCATCTTTGTAGAAAACATGTGCAACAACGCTTACATAATCTAATAAAACCCATTCGCTGTTTGATTTGCCTTCAATATGCCAAGGTTTTTCTTGAATTTCTTTTCGTGTATGGCGTGAAATGGAATTACAAATTCCATCCACTTGTGTAGAAGATTCACCACTACAGATAACGAAAAAATCACAAACTGTATTTGCAATTTCACGTAAGTCCAATACCACAATATCATTCGCTTTATTCTCTTGCATTCCCTCTACAATCGTGTCACATAGGACTTGGGAATTAACATCTTCGTTTTCTTTGTACATTCAATTTTTTTAAGCCTTACAAATCTAACTTTTAATTTTAATTTTAACCATTCAAAATACGCATAGAAGCATAAATAAATCATGCAAATAGGTCAAAAAATTATCCGATTAGATACCGTCGATTCTACGAACAATTATACTGCCAATCTTATAAAAGAAGGTAAAATACTTCCTGGGGCGGTAATAATGGCAGATGAGCAAACTGCTGGAAAGGGTCAGCGAGGCGCAGTGTGGACATCTAACGCTGGGGAAAATATGCTTTTGTCGGTTTTTTTGAACTCTGCCAATCTGTCGCTACACCAGCAGGTTGCATTAACTCACTTTGCAGCAGTTTCAGTTATGGAAACTTTAAGAAAAATTGGCATTTCGGCTCAAATAAAATGGCCGAATGATATATTTGTTGGGCACCGAAAAATTGCTGGAATATTGATTGAAAATACAATTTTAAATGGGCGAATTTCACATTCCATACTCGGGATTGGTTTAAATGTCAATCAAATCAATTTTAAGGATCTTTCTGCAACAAGCGTGAAGCTTGAGACAAGGACATTCAGCGCTGTTGAAGAAATCCTTTTTAAGCTGATATTTGAGTTCAATAAGTACTGGGAAATAGTAAAAATTGGAAATTTGGGCTTGCTACGTTCAATTTACTTGGATAATTTGTATTTATTGGAACAAGAAGCAACGTTTGAAGATTCAGATGGCGTTTTTAATGGAACTATCCAAGGAATTAGTGACGAAGGTTTTTTAACGATTCGGAAATTAGTGAATGGGGAAAATATTCTGCGAAATTATGATCTAAAAGAGGTAAAATTTATTTCGAAAAGTACGTTTTAAGATTTTCTGACATCAAATTAAAAAGCGCAGTCAATGGTTTTTGAACCATCATTTTCAAAAAAACATTTAAATCCCCATCAAATTCGATGAAACCCTCCGTTTGCTCTCCCTGTTCAATGACATGAAGCGTTAGTCTAAATGGAAACGGCGATTTTTCACCGGACTTCATGAAAATTTTGGAAGAACCTTCAGATCCATCTTGAATTAAAGAAATAATTACAGCTCCTTGCACTTTAAAAGAACATTCCGTAGGAGTTGATTTCCAATCTGCAATTTGATCCTGTGGCAGCAAATGAATAAGATTTTGAGAATCTTTCAAAAAGGCAGCTACTGTTTCTTGTTTAGCTGAAACAATTACTTTAGTGCTTTCAATATTCATCTCTGCAACGTATTATTTTTTCCAGATTTCTGGTTGATTTTTCCATTCCCGAAGCGAACTAACATCTTTTTGTGTGATATAATCCTTTTTTAGTGCTTCTTCGAGCATGAAATCATAATTTGTCAATGTTACATAAGGACAGTTTGCTTTGGAGAAATTTTCATCAGCAACTTTAAAGCCATACGTAAAAATAGCAATTAATCCTTTCACATCCATCCCTGCATCTTTCAATGCTTCAATCGCTTTTATGCTGCTTCCTCCGGTAGAAATAAGGTCTTCAATAACAACAACTTTTTGCCCCTTTTCATAATATCCTTCAATTTGATTTCCCATTCCATGTTCCTTTGCAGAACTGCGAATATAAATAAATGGTAAGCCAAGTTCTTGTGCAACTAATGCACCTTGTGCAATTCCTCCTGTAGCAACTCCTGCAATTACATCTGGTTTTCCAAAATAATCCAAAACTGCTTCCGAATATGCTTGTCGAATGAAAGTGCGTATGGATGGAAAGGAGAGCGTAATCCGATTGTCGCAATAAATTGGAGAGTTCCAACCCGATGCCCAAACGAAAGGGTTGTTGGGTTGAAGTTTAACTGCTTTAATTTGTAATAAAAATTCTGCTACTTTTAGCGCTTTATCATTGTTCAAAATCATATTTGCAAATGTACAAAGTTTTTATAGAAAATAAAGCCATAATTTTCGTTGAAAAAAATAATTTTTCAGCAGACAGCCTTACCATAACCTCCGATAAATTGATTTCTATCGCGAAAGATCTACTTCCAATTATTCTGTTAAACGAAAAAAAATCGGAAATATTTATCGGTTGCGAAAATCCTGCAATGGAAATTCAGAGATTATTTTCCGATTACGATAAAATAACTGCTGCTGGCGGTATAGTTCGCAGAAAAAACGAGTTTCTTTTTATAAAACGTAATGGATTTTGGGACATTCCGAAAGGAAAAATTGAAGAAACGGATGAATCAATAGAAGAATCTGCACTGCGAGAAGTGGAAGAGGAATGTGGCATTAAATGTTCAGAAATTATGGGGATTATAGCTGTTACTTATCACACCTACTCCTGCAAAGGAGTTCCAACATTAAAAAAAACGTACTGGTATTCGATACATTATGAGGGTAAGAAAACACTGAAACCGCAATTGGAAGAAGGAATCACAAAGGCGAAATGGCTAAAAATTGAGGATTTGGATAGGGTTCGGAAAAATACTTTCGCCTCTATTTTGGAAGTTATGGCTATTTATTTCGAGGAACTTTCAGCTCAGTAAGTGTCCTGTTTTAAACTGAAAATTAAAAAAAAATGTATTTTTTTTGTTAAAAGAGCAAATGTTCAAAAGGAATTATTGTAATCTTGTTAAAAAATAAGAACTATGAAAATTATATTATTCTCTTTGGCTTTGATGTTTGGATTTCAACTGACAGCGCAAGAATCAACCAAAAAAGCTTCTGTAAAGAAAGAAACTGTTAAGAAAAAAGGTTTGACATTTACCAAATTGGAAATTGTACGGGATGCAATTCCGTATGGTTCAGATGAATTGTTTTCGTTTGAATTCAAAAATGATTCCAAGACACCTGCTATTATTCAAGGTGTGCAGACCAGTTGCGGTTGCACAACAGCAAACAAACCAGAGGCTCCAATTAAGCCAGGTAAGAAATCTGAAATTTCTGTGAAATACGATACAAAACGTGTTGGTCAATTCACGAAAACAATAACGATTACTTCCAATGTTTCCGAGCCAATAACATTGACTATTAGAGGAAATGTTTTGCCGGAACCGGAAAAATAAACGCAATTCTTTAACACATTAAAGGGAGGTAAATAGGCGCAATTGCTATTTGATCTCCCTTTTTTTGTCCAATAGCTCGTTATTGTTTAAATGGTTGAAAACCAAAAATTATTGCCGCAACTAAAAACGATAATTTCTGAGTTTCTAGTAAAATCGGTTAAGATTTTTTCACGAAAACGGTTGCAGATGCCTGCGCAGTTGGCATTATGGTTAAGTCATTGATTGTTACATGCGCTGGACGTGTAGCAACAAAATAAATAGTTTCAGCGATATCTTTTGCTTGTAAAGGCTCAAAACCCTGGTAAATATTTTTTGCAGCAGTTTCATCTCCTTTGAAACGAACGATGGAGAATTCTGTTTCAGCAGCACCTGGAGCAATATTGGTAACCTTTATTCCATGTTGCACTAAATCAATTCGCATAGCTTTCGATAAAGCATCAACGGCATGTTTTGTTGCACAGTAAACATTTCCACCAGCGTAAACTTCTTTTCCAGCAATACTTCCAAGATTGAAAATATGCCCTTTTTTATTTTCTTTTAAAAAGGGAACAATTGCTCTGGTAACATACAATAATCCTTTAATATTGGTATCTACCATTCTGTTCCAATCGTCTGTGATTCCTTCCTCAATGGAATTCCTTCCAACTGCTAAACCTGCATTATTTATTACAATTTCTATGTTTTGTTTAATAGCATTTGGAATTCCTTCTATGGCAGCATTTACGGCTTTTTCATCTCGCACATCGAAGCACAAGGTTGTAATAGAAACAGCATTTATTTCCACTAGTTCTTGTTTTATTTTTTGCAGACGTTCCTCTCTTCTTCCTGTTATAATAAGGTTCCAACCGTTTTCTGCAAACAATCTAGCAGTTGCTTCCCCAAATCCTGAGGTTGCACCGGTTATAAAAATATAATTCGCCATGGTTGTATTTTTATGGGTTTTATAAGAATCATTCCAATGAGTATCACTGCAAATTGTGCTGGAAATCTATACCGCGTAATCGCACCTAAGACTGGTGTTGTCCAACCAATTAAAAGGAATAAAATAATAGAAAAAATAGCTAGCATAAAAATAATCCCCCTTTCTACATCCGATAATTTGCGGCGTTTGATCCATGCAATCGCTAGGAATCCAAAGATTAGCCAAACTTCTGCAAAGGATAAAAATTTCAAATTACTACCCGGATCGTTTGGAAATGGACGGATTATGCTGTTTGTTAGCGCTTCTGGGATATTGCGAGCCAATTGTTTGGATTTGTTCATAATTGGTGTTGTTTCAATGAAACTCATGCAACCTTCTGTGAAATAATGCCTTCTCCAAACTTCTCCTTTAGGCGTGAGGTGAATAGGAATTGGTTTTTGGATACTGCCAAAATGTGCTATATATGCATCTGTAGGTTTCAATAATCTAACTTCAGATCCTGTTATTTTTAAATTCCGATATTGAAATGGTTGGAAATAATAAAAACACTTATCTGCAGAAACATGCAATCCCCCTTTTCCGACATTCACAAAATCAAATTGTTTTCTGGAAAGGTAGTGAACGATCGTGTTGCGTGGTTTTTCCAGGAGAATTCCACTAATAAATATGGTTGCAAGAAGCACTAAAATCGTTGGGATTAATTTAAATCGAAAAACAAAACGGTAGACTAAATAAGCGATTAATGCTAGTAAAATGCAAACTAAAACGTAGGGTTTAAAACCAATTAAAAAGATTATGGATAAACCTGTGTAAATCGCTTTTCGATACATTTTTGTATCGTACAAAATAGCACGCGCTAAAAAGCTCAACCCAAGAAATACCCATGGTTCCTTTAAAAGGCTGGATGTCCAGAATATGGTGCTTGGAACCAGTAATAAAGCCCAAAAAACGAGGGCGCTAGGTTGCTGAACGAAAGGTTTGAAGGCAAGAAAAAAGTTTTTTAACGCTAGCAACGAAAATAAACAAAAAATAGAAAGGTGAATTAAAACGGAATTCCCAGAAAAAAAATGAATGATGCTATGCAGGCGAATTACATTTTTGGAGTCGTTGATAAGCGTCAAATCTCCAGAAGACCAATATTCGGTCATGTACAAATGTTTGGCAATTAACGCAGGTGATTCGCCAATTCCAGTTAACAATTGAAAATAATGTTTTGGAGATTCAAAAAACACATTGTTTAGATACAGACCCTCGCGCAGGAAAGTTCCTCCATCGTGGCTTAAATCCCCTAGTCCATAAGTCTGAATATGCATCCAAAAAAGCAATAAACCAACTAGAATTTTAATAATAAAAGCTGTTGGCATTATCCATTTCGAAAGTCCTTCTAATTGGAAGACTTTGGAATAGCGTATAAGTAAAACTAAAAAAACGATAAGTAATAATGGGTAAATCAAACTTGCTTTTTTTTACAAAAGTACTCTTTTTTTATGGATATATTTTAGCCATTTTGTCAAATCTTTAGCCATTTTGTCATAATAATAGTGGTGGCACAAAGATTGTCGAATAGTTCGAAAAAAATATAACTATGAGAACCGGACAGATTAATGTACAAACGGAAAATATTTTTCCAATCATTAAAAAATTCTTATACTCGGATCACGAGATTTTCTTGAGAGAGCTAGTATCCAATGCAGTCGATGCATCGCAAAAAATAAAAATCCTCTCTGCAAATGGAGAATACAAGGGTGATGTTGGCGATTTGAAAGTGGATGTAATTCTCAATAAAGAAGAAAAAACACTAACAATTCGCGACCGCGGAATTGGAATGACAGAAGATGAAATTGATAAATACATCAATCAAATTGCCTTTTCTGGTGCGGAAGAATTTGTGCAACAATACAAAGGTACTGAAGGAGCGGAGCAAATAATTGGCCACTTTGGTTTAGGATTTTATTCGGCATTTATGGTTGCGGAGCGCGTTCAGATACGCACTTTATCACGTCATGAAAGTTCTAAGGCTGTACAATGGGAAAGCAATGGTTCGCCAGAATATACAATCACCGAAATTGACAAGGAAGAGCGAGGAACGGATATTATTCTATACATCGCGGAAGATGCTTTGGAATTTTTGGAAAAAGCCCGTATCTCTGATATTTTGAATAAGTACTGTAAGTTTTTACCAATTCCTGTCTTTTTTGGAAACAAAACGGAATACATCGACTCACCGGAAGGCGAAAAAGATGAAAATGGAAAGGTAAAACGCGTTGCAATTGAAAATCCAAATCAAATCAATAATGTTGCACCGGCTTGGACAAAAGCACCAGTAGATCTGACATCGGATGATTACGATGCTTTTTATCGGGAGTTATATCCTACTACTTTTGATTCTCCATTGTTTCATATCCACTTGAATGTGGATTATCCATTCAATTTAACTGGTATTTTATATTTCCCAAAAATCAAGGAAAATGTAGAAGTTCAACGAAACAAAATTAATTTATACTCAAATCAAGTATTTATTACAGACAGCGTTGCAGAAATAGTTCCTGAATTCTTAACCTTGTTGCACGGTGTGATTGATTCACCGGATATTCCTTTAAACGTTTCCCGTTCCTATTTGCAAAGTGATAGTAACGTAAAGAAAATTTCTTCGCATATCACAAAAAAAGTAGCAGATAAATTAGCGGATATGTTTAAAAAAGACCGCAAAGATTTCGAGGAAAAATGGAACGATTTGCAAATATTTGTGCAATACGGAAGTTTGTCCGATGAGAAATTTGCGGAAAAAGCAACAGCATTTGCACTATTAAAAAATACAACTGGTGATTACTTTACAACAGAAGAATACAAAGAAAAAATTGCTGTTTTGCAAACCGATAAAAACGGAAAAACAGTTTTCTTGTATACAAATGATCCAGAAGAACAATTCTCCTTTGTTAAAAAGGCGAAAGATCGTGGATACGATGTTTTACATTTAGACGGACCACTTGCTCCGCATTGGATTGCAAAAATGGAGCAATCCATGGAAAATATCACATTCGCTCGAGTAGATGCAGATACCTTGGATAAATTGATTCAAAAATCAGATGAAATTCCATCTAAATTGTCTAAAGAGGAAGAAGAGAAATTGAAACCAGTTTTTGAAGCTTCTGTGAATAAAGAAAAATTCACGGTGCAATTTGAAAGCATGAGTGAAGATGACGCGCCAATTATAATTACACAGCCAGAATTCATTCGTCGGATGATGGAACAACAAAAAATGGGCGGCGGTGGATTTATGGGCGCTTTTCCTGAAATGTATAATTTAGTTGTAAATGCAAATCATCCTAAAGTTACCAGTGTACTTTCTAAAAATGAGGAGGAACAAAAAGCTACTGTAAAACAACTTACCGATCTCGCAATGTTAGCACAAGGAATGTTGAAGGGAGAAGCATTAAATGCATTTATTGAACGAAATATTGAGCAAATAGCTTAAAAAAATGTAATTTTACGTCACAAAAGTGCGGTTACTGGTGTTTGCGCAGCGGAATCGCACTTTTTGTTTTTTTCAACTTTTAATATATTTGTTTTGTTTAAATGGATTTTTGCCGTTGGCGCTTATTTACTTTTCGGTCGCAATTTCTTTGTTGGTGCAATTGGCTTTGTAATAGGTACATTCATAGATAATTACCAACGAACTATTGGTCAAATGAAGGACCAAGCAAAGAGAGAAGGCCGCACTTTTTCACCGGAAGAATTATTTCAGTTTTACCAACAGCGTTCTTCTGCGAATGATGTCCCAACAATGCTAATGGCACTTTCTGCGGCGGTTATGACAGCAGATGGAAAAGTTTTAAAAGCGGAACTAGATTATGTCAAAGCATTTTTTACACAGCAATTCGGTGGGCGTTTTAATTCGTCGCACTTACAAACATTAAAGCAATTTATCGATTCTGGAAATATTCCGTTACAACAAATTTGTCAGGATATTCGCATGCGCATGCAGCCGGAAGTTCGAACGCATTTAGTGCACTATTTATTTGGTATAGCTAAAGCGGATGGGCATGTAGCCGATGCGGAATTGAAAGTAATTAAAAGTATTTCGGATATGCTTGGAATCTCGTCTCAGGATTTTGAAAGCGTAAAAAACATGTTCTACCGCGATGTGGATTCCGATTATAAAGTTCTAGGAATTGAAGCCAGCGCAGCAGACGATGAGGTAAAAAAGGCATACCGTCAAATGGCGATAAAGTTTCACCCGGATAAAGTAGCAAATATGGGCGAAGAATTCCAAAAAGGTGCAAAGGAGAAATTTCAGAAAATCCAAGATTCCTATGAGGCAATCAAAAAGAGCAGAGGTTTTAAGTGAAAAAAATCCTAAAACGCTGGCTTCGGATTTTCATAATAGGCATATTTCTTTTCTTTTAAACCTGCGCATTTCCAATTAAAAACAGTGCTGGAACCTTCGAAATATCATACGCATTTTCTCGCCAGTCTTTCACCGTCATCGTTTGAATTGTTTCGTATTGCATTGTAATATTTGAAGCAATGCACAACATAGTTGTATCTGCAAGTTCGTTCAGCATATCATCCAAAACATTCATATTTCGAAAAGGGGTATCCATAAAAATGTGCGTGTAGCCTGTCCTTCTTGCATCGCCCTCAAAATCTTTCAATTTACGAATACGATCCTTGCGTTCTTTTGGTAAATATCCATGAAATGTAAATGTTTGCCCTGAAAAACCGCTAGCAATCAAAGCTAATAAAATAGAGGAAGGACCAACTAGGGGAACAATTTGTATTTTTCTTTGGTGCGCCATCGCAACTAATTCTGCACCCGGATCTGCAATTCCAGGACAACCTGCTTCTGAAATTACGCCAATATCTTGTCCGCGCCCAACTACCTTTAAAATCGTTTGCAAATCCTCAATCGCTGTATGCTTGTTTAGAAAGAAAAATTCTGCTTCATCAATTGGAAATTCACGGTCAATTTTACGCAACAACCTACGGGCAGATTTAATATCTTCTACCGCAAATGCACGAAGTCGTATAGCTGTTTCTGCAACAATCTGCGGGATAATATCATTTATTGATTCACCTCCAAGTGTATTGGGGATCATGTAAATTTTACCTTTATCGTTTTCCATTCGTTAGTATTTTTTCAATTATTTTGTCTGTCGCTGCGTCTAATAAATGGAACACATCTATAAATCCTTGTTCTCCGCCAAAGTATGGATCTGGAACTTCCAAATCTTTTCCTGGCTCCAATTCATTTAGAATCAATTTCACTTTATTTTTAAAGGTTTCAGAATTCGTTAAGGCACAAACATTGGTATAGTTACTTGAATCCATCACGTATATTTGATCAAATTTCTCAAAATCAATAAGTTCTATTTTTCTTGAACGCAGGTTATCTATATTTACACCGAATGATTTTGCTGTTTGCCGCATACGCGAATCTGGTCTTTCTCCCGCATGGCGATCAATTGTCCCTGCAGAATCGATAAAAATATCCATTCCTTTTAATTCTGTTTTAGAACGAAGAATTCCTTCCGCAATAGGGGAGCGACAAATATTTCCTAAACAGACCATTAATATTTTCATCACACAAAAGTAATGAAACTTAATTTCAAGTTCACGTTAATAAAGGAAGTTTACCGAATATTCAGTCATTACTACCGAATATTCATTTAATTGTAAATTAAAGTTAATTTATATGGTTGTTAACCAACTAATTGCTATATTGAACTACAGAAGCCGAGTTACAAAGAGTAGTACAAACAGAAAAAAGTACGAACATGAGACAACTAAAAATTACAAAACAAGTGACCAATCGGGAGACAGCATCTCTTGATAAATACCTGCAAGAAATTGGTCGAGTAGAATTAATATCCGCTGAAGAAGAAGTTGAACTTGCAAAAAAAATTAAAGCAGGAGATAGAGCAGCTTTAGAACGTTTAACAAAATCAAATTTACGATTCGTAGTTTCTGTTTCGAAACAGTATCAAAATCAAGGATTATCCTTACCTGACCTTATTAACGAGGGAAATCTGGGTTTGATTAAGGCAGCAGAGCGTTTTGATGAAACGCGTGGTTTTAAATTCATTTCCTATGCTGTTTGGTGGATTCGTCAGTCTATATTACAAGCATTGGCGGAACAAGCGCGAATTGTGCGTTTACCATTGAACAAAATTGGCACAATCAATAAAATAAATCGTGCTTTTTCGGAATTGGAACAAAAATTTGAGCGACCGCCGTCGGCAGATGAATTAGCAGAATATTTAGATTGCTCGACAGAAGAAGTAAAGCAATCTCTCGCAAATACGGGTCGGCATATTTCGATGGACGCGCCGCTAGTAGAAGGAGATGAATCTTCTTCGAGTATGTACGATGTTTTATTGAATGATTCACTGCCAGGTCCCGAAAACGAATTGGTTGTAGAATCTTTGCGCAAAGATATAGAACGTTCTCTTTCCACGCTTACGCAGCGAGAAGGCGATGTTATAAGATTATATTATGGACTAAACGGAAAATATCCGTTGACATTAGAAGAAATTGGCGAGCGTTTTGACCTTACACGAGAGCGCGTTCGTCAAATTAAAGAAAAAGCAATTCGAAGGTTGAAGCATACCTCCCGAAGCCGGATGCTAAAATCATACCTAGGTTAAGCGGGATCAACATCTACAACAATTCGAATCGATCTGTTTAAAGGAACGCCATAGAAAGCATCAATTAGTTGCTGAATGCGTTCCTTTATTTTTTTATCTGAAATATCTTTTTCTACTTTTAATTTGATGGATTTTAAATACAAGTTTTGAATGCGTCGAACAATTGGAAATTCAGGACCTATTACCCGTTCCTTAAATACTTCTCGCAAGGAATTTGCAAATTCTATGGCCGCTTTATCGACTAAATTTTCATCTTTATGCTTCAGGGTAAATTCTATGATTTTGAAAAACGGCGGATAGAAAAAATTCTTCCTTTCGATGATTTCATTTTCGTAGAATCCAATGTAATCATGCTCTATTACGCGCTGAATTACCCAATGTTCTGGATCGCCAGTCTGGATGATTACGCTTCCACGTTTCCCTTTTCTACCAGATCTTCCAGCAACTTGTGACATTAAATGGTAAGCGCGTTCAAATGCTCTGAAATCTGGACGATTTAACAACATATCTGCATCTAGAATTCCAACTAAGCTAACATTGTCAAAATCGAGACCTTTTGTAACCATTTGTGTTCCAATTAGAATATCAACTTTTCTGCTTTCAAATTCTGAAAGGATTGTTTCGTATGCATTTTTAGAACGTGTGCTATCCAAATCTAATCTTTTGATTGTGCTTTCAGGAAAAATCAAAGCTAATTCATCTTCTACTTTCTCAGTTCCGAAACCAATCATTTTCAAACGATTTGATCCGCAGCAGGCGCAAGATCCAATGGGCGGGGACGAAAAACTGCAATAGTGGCATTTTAAACTATTGGTTTGTTTGTGGTAGGTAAGAGATACATCGCAATTTTTGCATTTTGGTGTCCAATTACAAATCTCACAACTCCATAGAGGTGTATAGCCTCTGCGGTTTTGAAATAAAATTATTTGTTCTTTTTTATTCAATACCTCGCGCATCGAATCAATCAAATAAGCGGTAAAGTGCGAATTCATACTTTTTTGGCGGCGTTCTTTTTTGACATCGGCACAAAATATTTCTGGTAATCGCAGTCCGCCAAAACGGTCCTTCAATTCAACAAATCCGTATTTATCATTTTTGGCGTTGTAATACGTTTCCAAAGCCGGTGTGGCAGAACCCAACAAAACTTTTGCTTTGTAATAATGCGCCAATACTATTGCAGCGTCACGTGCATTGTAGCGAGGTGAAGGGTCATATTGTTTGAAACTAGATTCGTGTTCTTCGTCAATTATTATAAGTCCAAGTTCTCTAAAAGGTAGAAATACAGAGGAACGCGCACCGAGTATTATCCGGAATCGATTCGGGTTGTTATTCAATACATGGTTCCAAATTTCAACGCGCTCATTTTGGTTGAATTTAGAATGGTAAACGCCAACTTGTTCACCAAAATAAGCAGAAAGTCGTTGAATCAATTGGGTTGTTAAAGCGATTTCTGGCAGAAGAAATAGCACTTGTTTGCCTAAATCTAGTTGTTCCTGAATTAATTGAACATAAATCTCCGTTTTTCCAGAACCAGTAACACCATGTAGCAGTGTTGTAGTATGTTTTTCGAAGGATTCTTTTATTTCTTCCAGCGCTTTATATTGTCCTTCTGATAGTTTTTTAAACTCAAACTGCGGATCATTTTTCAGATCGAATCGAGATATTGAAATGCGTTTTTGCTGAATTATGCTGTTTTTCTCTAAGGTATTGATGGTAGAAGCAGAAAGTCCCATTTCCAGAAGATCTTTTCTGAGAACTGGTTTTTGCAAAGAATTTTGAGAATAATTCCCTTCTTTCAAAATGGTTAACAGCACTTCCAATTGCTTTTCTCCTGTTTTTTTTTGTTCCAGAGTTGAGATAACGGTATTCAATTGTTGTTCGGATGTTATGGATTCATCCAAAATAATATATACGGCTGTTTTGGCAACGAATTTATCGTTCAATTCTTCTTTGGACAGCACAATTCGCCGGTCCATTAATTTTTTTATGATTGGTTGAACGGTTTTAATTCCAATTATTTCAGAAAGTTCTTTCAAATCCAACACTTCTCGGATTTCTAGCGTTTCAACAATTTGCAATTCACGCGCGTCCAAATGGTCTATTTTTCCATCATAGTCTGGGTGCAAAACAATTTTCGTTTCGCTTGCAAGTTTGAAATTGGAAGGAAGAGCAGCATTCATAACATCGCCGATTGGTGCGAGGTAATAACTGGAAATCCATTGCCAGAAATGGTATTGTTCTTTCGTGATTATTGGTTCATCGTCCAAAACATGCTCCACGTATTTTGCTTGGTAATCCGTTGGAGCAGTTTCTGTTATTTTGGTAACAATTCCGGTAAGTAATTTTGATTTCCCGAAAGGAACAACCACTCTACCGCCAATGCAAATGGACGAATTCATTTCGAAAGGCACACGGTAGGTGAATTCCTTATGAATGGGAATTGGTAGAATTACGTTAACAAAGAAAGTTTTCCTTTCAGCCATGCGCTAAAGGTACAAAAAGACTGAATTTTATATTGTATTTTGAAGAAATCTAGTTAAAAAAATCACGGACAAGCATAATTTAATCCAAGATCTGCAGGATGTTGGCTACAGAATAGCAGTTGACCTGTAATAGCACCTTTACATAATTCTACCACCGTTTCTACCGTCATCATGCGCAAACTGGTATTCGAAGGATTGATATATAATTTTTCTATAGTACGCGTGTATCTGGATGAAAAAATGCCTATTGCACGGTGGTCACCGGATGCCGTTAAATTTGTAAATGTCGGTTTATTTTGTGCCAAACTAGAACTTGGTTTATTGACTGCCATATAATTCGAAAGATCCTCTGACCCACCAATTGTTATTACTTTAATGGATTTCATTCTTCTTTTGGTAATCAATGGATTTGATGTAACGTTAGATTTGATTAAATCAAAAAATGTCTGGCCATTCATCGTAAAGCTTTTTGAGCTTCCAGGTTCAATATCTGATTCTCCCAGATTCCAGCTAAAAGACTTCAAGTTTACTTCAAGGGTACTTTGAATAATTTCTTCAAAGTTCACCTCCAATGATGTATTCACAATGTAGCTTTTACCTAAATCTGGACTTCCTACCGTCGTAGTTATGCCACTTTGAGAATAATCTCCATTGTTGTCAATAAAATCAAAACGGAAATTTTGTAGTTCTGCTGAAGCGCTAAGCGAACCAACAATCTCTGTTTCGCCAGACACCTCAAATTCGCCACCATTCACCGAAATTTCTAATTTGTATTTCGCTAAACTATTTAAAGAATTTAATAAATCGGAAGGGAAAGCAGAATTTAATTGTTGCGTTCCATCTGCTTTGCATATTTTGGTTTTAAAGTAATAAACCTTTTGAGTTGGCGCAAAAAACACACCATTTGTTTCTTTGTTTTCTAGGATAGAATCTTTCAGCTCCCATTGACGAATTTCTGATCCATTAATAACCTCTGTAATTGTTGCGTCCACTTGATTAAAATAGTTCGAATCGGGAATCTGAGCAATTTCAAGAGAGTTTCCAGGGCCGATAAATGCTCTGTTGATTTTAATAAAGTGAATGGAATCCGATTTATCCAATAAGCCATAAACGACAGCTGTTTCCGTAAAATCGCCGATTAAATTAATTTTCTCATTGCAAGAAGAAAGAAGACTAGCTAAAATAATCGTTGGTAACAATAAGGTGAAAAAATGTTTCATAATTTTAATCAGAATAGAATTCAAATATACACAAATTTAGTTGCTAGAAACAACAGTTTACTAAATAGCTGGGTCGCTTAAAACCTTGAGATCAAAAAAAGGAACGTTCTAATCTTTCACTTTGTTTAATCCCATCACTCTTAGCATCCAATTTGGCAGGTGTTTCCCTGGTTTTTTATTTTTCAGGTTAATGTACCATCCCCATTTTTTTAGAATTGGAACTTTGTGTGTTTCTACAAATTCAATCCATGTTCCATCTGTATCTTCGATATATGAAAATCTCCCACCAGCTTCGCCCATATCAAATGTATCGGAACTATCAACCGTGAAAGGGAAACCATTTGATTCGCATGCTTCTTTTAATTGATCCATTCCTTGAATATCGAAACAAAGGTGAATAAATCCCCAATCTCCCCAGAACCGATTTTCAAAAATTCTTCTTACATCGGTTCGATCTATAGCTTGCACCAACTCAATTTCGGTAGGACCTAATAATTTTGCAAACGGGCCTTTTCTTGGCTCTGGATGGGTTAATAAAATTCTTCTAAAACGACCTTCTCCTGCAGGAATAGATGCGAAATCTTCGAAAGCACCTTCTACATCATATTCTGAAACGGAATATCCCAAAATATCTCTGTACAATTTTAATGCATTCGAAATATCACTTACACCAATAATACTGCCAGCAACACCTCCGCAAAATGAAGGGTGTTTTGTATTCGAAAAGTATCCGCGACCCGACACTATTTGAAATAAATTTCCGTTTGGATCTTCCACATAAAAAGTTGGTTCCCCATTTGGATTTTTGGATAATGCACCAATTATTTTTGCTCCATTGCTTTTAAAATAGGCGTAACTTGCTGCAACATCGCGGGATTTTATTTTACATGCGTACAAACCATAATCACCAAGTTGGACTTCAAAACTCGCTTTTTCGGTATTTCTGCTGGTAAATTGCCAAATTTCAAATCCACCACCGCCTTCCATGCTTAAAGCAAGAGTTGCAGTTCGTGAATGCACAACGCCACCTGTGTATCTTGTCATTAGTGGAGCTTCTGCAGCTTCTTCAAAAACTTTGACATTTACGCCAAAGAATTTCCGATACCATTTCCAACTTTCAGTAACATTAGGAACACCAATTCCCATTTGTTGAATTCCACAGATAATTGTTTTCATATTTTTCATCACAAGACAAAGATAACTAAGGTTTCTGATTAACGGATAGCTCGTTCGTTAAACAAAATGAATCCATAACTAATTTGAAAGGCGAACGGATTCAATTGTTTTGGAAAATAATTTAGCGTAGCGCGTATAGGACCTAGAATAGAATGGTAAATTAAACTTGTTGAACCAATAAATGAATTTCCTTTGAAGGGTTTTGAATAACTCGGGGTTCCATCCGAATTTTTTTGAAGCACAACAAAAGGTTGAAAGTAATAGGCATCCACCCTGAAATCTAAGCTTTTCCTAACTGTAAACACTAAATTCAAACCGCCAGAAACATATTGGGGTGAGCGGTATTCTGGAAGAAAGTATGTTTCAGCATCTGGCACAAGTGAAAAGGAAGTCATGGAAAGTAAACTTGCCGTATAATTGGAAAAAAGGGATTGGCTTGTGAGCATTCCATTGCCATGAATGCCGAGGTGGAAAATAGAATTATCGATTAAAAAACTTTGAAATTCGGTCGATAAATTAAACCATTGGTGATTTTTTTCCTGAATCGCTTCTGTAAAGGAAGTTGAGCCTGGAATACTTTTTTCATAACCATTTACATATCTGATTTTGAATCGTAAAAAGTGCCCTGAGGAAGAAAATTGTTTTCGGTTCAAGGAGTTTTTGACAAATTCCCAGCTCACTGAAGAACCATTAAAACTGGTGAGATCCGAAGTATCTTTATTCGTAAAGTCCTCCGTTTGGTAATAATCATCCTCCAAGTTAAAAATTCTAAAGTCCAAGGAACTTTTGGTGGTGTTTCCAATTGGATGGTTCAATTTTATACCATAGTACATTTCATTTTGCACAAGAAAGGATGGCTTTACATCTTCAAAAAAGGTGGAGAAACTACGGAAATAATCCCAACGATTTAGAACGAAATAAGCTGAGACAGAAATAGGAAATACAGATGGTATTTCCACTGTATACCGTAATTTACCAGAACCATAAAATTTACCGAAGTAGGAAGAGGCATGAATTGATGTTGCAGTCTTTCCAAGCGTTCGATAGGTAATTCCTAAATAACCTGTATTAACGGCACGCGAAGAAAAATGTCCGCCTACGTCTAATTTAAAATCTTTCGCTTTTCGTATTTCTAAATCCAAATTGTAGGTTGAATCGCTTTTTAATTGTAAAATGGGATAAATGAAATCGATTTGATTAGTAGCGTACAACCGATAATAACGTTTTTCCAACTGCTCCAAATCGATGATTTCTTTTTTTCTATAGTTCAGCATTGATTTTTGTGCAAATGTGATGCCTTTTTTAGTATTCAAATTATTCGATAAAGATGAAATAGTAATATCCTTAATATTTGCTCGGAATTTCAATCTTTTCTCGGTAAGTTCTTCCTTGGTTACACGCCGTTGAACATGGCCATAAATTGCGTCAATTTTTTTAATAGTTTCGTCGTAGCCACTTTTAATTGCGTCAGCCGCATTTTCAAAATCGAAGGTTGTTAACTTTGTATTCGGTTGAATTAAAACACCTTCATCACATGGTAGATTGAAATCAGAAAAGGTAACCAGCATATTTGTTACTTGGCTGATTAAATCATTTTCCATTGGCGGCATAGCATTCAAGGAAACATTACTGCCAATAATAAAATCAGGATCGAAATCCCGGTACATAACATCTGCAGGAAAATTATTGTATAATCCACCATCAAAATATAAAACATTTTCAATTCGAATTGGATTCAAATAAAAAGGGTAAGTCATAGATGCTCTGACAGCCTGGTTTAAATTTCCTTTTGAAAAAACAACGCTTTTTTTAAGCACAATATCGGAAGCTACGCATCGAAAAGGAATGAATAAATTATTGAAATCGTTACCACTTGCTTCGCCAGTTGCTCCCAAAATTTTTAGCATTTCAAAATCTAGATAGGAGGAAGAAATAAAATTTGTAGGCAGGGATTTTTTTAAAATACTATCCCTTGAGAATGAAAGGTCAATTAAACCTGCGTGCTGTTCTTCTTCTTTATATATATAACGTTGACTAGATTTTAATTTCCCGGCAGTCATTAATTGAAAAGCTTCACTTAAAACATACGCTTCAATTTCTTCCGGGCTATATCCGGCAGCATACATGGATCCTACGAGCGCTCCTGCAGAAGTTCCAGTAATGAAATCTATAGGAATTCCTTTTTCTTCTAACGCTTTCAAAACGCCAATATGAGCAAGTCCGGAAGCGCCACCACCACTTAAAACTAGGCCAACTCGATCCTGTCCTTGCGCAATCGTGCAGAAAAAACCACCAATGAAAAAAAGTAGATACTGTTTAATTGATTTCAATTTCGTTCTTTTGTACAAAAATAATAGTATTTCACACGTGAAAGAGATAAAAATGACATCAGAAGTAAAAGACACCAGCAAAAAGTATCAAATCACCCTGAAAACTATTTTTGGTTTAGAGCAGGTTCTAACCGAGGAATTAGCAGAATTGGGATATTCGGATGTTACTACACTAAATAGAGCAGTTCAGTTAAGAGGAACAATGCGGGATGTATATTTTTTAAATTTACACATCCGTTGTGCAATTTCCATTTTAGTTGAAATCAAAACTTTTACTATTCGCAACGAGCAGGATCTATTCAAAAAATGCATGCAGATTGACTGGACGAATTATTTCACATTGGACAAAACATTTGCGGTAAAAGGTGCTGTATTTTCCGATTTATTTAAACATTCGCAATTTCCTTTTTTATTGGTGAAAGATGCAATTGTGGATACGTTTAGAAATGTGAGCGGAAATCGACCAGATGTAAATATTAAAACACCGCAGGTAGTTTTTGATGTGTATATTATTCAAGATAAGGTAACTATTTCACTGAACACTAGCGGTTTACCATTATTTCAACGGGGCTACAGAGAAGCTATTGGAGAAGCGCCAATGAATGAGGTTGTTGCTGCTGGATTGATTCGGATGACAAATTGGGATCGCAAATCACCATTTATTGACCCATTTTGTGGCTCAGGCACTTTGTTAATTGAAGCAGCTTTTCTAGCAACTGGAATTCCTTCGAATATTGAAAGGCAACATTATGCGTTCAAAAATTTTATTGGCTACGATGAGCAACTTTGGGAAGAAATATATTCTTCAGCGAAAAAATTTGTAAAAGAACTTCCATGTCGAATAGTTGGTTCGGATTTAAGTGACGAAATGGTAACGAAAACGAGAAGGAATCTTAGAGGTTTGGTTTTTGGTCGTTTCATTGAAACTTCTGTTCAATCTTTTGAACACGTAAAACGAATTGAAGAAAAAGGTGTTGTAGTTACAAATCCCCCTTATGGTCTTCGAATGGGTGATAATATCGAAGAGATGTACGAGCAACTTGGAAGTTGGATGAAAAATGAAATGAAGGGCTACGACTGCTGGGTTATTTCTGGCAGTGAGGAAGGTTTTAAAACATTGGGACTTCGTCCAGATCGTAAGATTAAAGTTTTCAATGGCGATATAGAATGTAGTTTCCGAAAGTATTCCATTTACGATGGCACTAAAAAACTACACAAACTTGTGGATTTTGAAAAAGAAGGTGCGGATATAAATGATTCTGAAGAAATAGAAGAAAAAAATTAAAATAGAGTAAACTTACTATTCGTAAAACTTTTACCTCAAAAAAAAAATCCTGTATAAACAGGATTTTTCATGTATCAAAATTTGAAGGATTAGATATTATCTTTTTTCGATTGAAACGTATTCTCTAGGAGTTGCACCAGTATAAATTTGTCTTGGACGTCCGATAGGTTCGTTGTTTTCTGTCATCTCTTTCCATTGTGCAATCCATCCAGGTAAGCGACCAATTGCAAACATTACTGTAAACATTTCGGTAGGTATTCCTAAGGCACGGTATATAATTCCAGAATAGAAATCTACGTTTGGATATAAATTGCGCGATTTAAAGTATTCGTCTTCCAACGCAACTTTTTCCAATTTCTTAGCGATTTCCAACATTGGGTCATTGATTCCCATTTTTTCCAAAACATCGTCACACGCTTTCTTGATAATTGTAGCTCGTGGATCAAAATTCTTGTAAACGCGGTGACCAAATCCCATTAAACGGAAAGGATCTTCTTTGTCTTTCGCTTTTGTAACCCACTTGTCGACATCACCACCATCCGCATGAATTTGTTCCAACATTTCAATTACAGCTTGATTTGCACCGCCATGAAGTGGACCCCACAACGCTGAGATTCCTGCAGAAATAGATGCGTAAAGATTCGCTTGAGAAGAACCAACAATTCGAACTGTTGAAGTAGAACAATTTTGTTCGTGGTCTGCATGCAAAATCAATAATTTATTCAAAGCATTTGAAACAACTGGATCAACCGTATAGTCTTCAGTTGGCATTGCAAACATCATGTGTAAGAAATTCGAACAGTAATTTAGGTCGTTTTTAGGATACATGAATGGATGGCGCATAGCATTTTTGTAGGACCACGCAGCAAGTGTTGGCAATTTTGCGAGTAAACGTAAAATCGTGAGATCTTTTGCTTCTGGACTTCTATTTGGATCTAAAGATTCTGGATAGAAGGTAGAAAGTGAACAAACCATAGACGCTAAAACGCCCATTGGGTGTGCTTTTGCAGGATACGCTTCAAAAAATTGCTTCATATCTTCATGAACCAATGTATGTTTTGTGATATTATTTGTGAAAATATCTAATTCCGTTTGGGTTGGAAGATTTCCATATATTAATAAATAAGCAACTTCAATAAAGGATGCTTTTTCTGCTAATTGCTCAATGGAATAACCTCTATAATGAAGAATTCCTTTCTCACCATCCAAATAGGTAATGGAACTTTTTGTTGCTCCAGTATTTTTATAACCTGGATCTAATGTAATATAACCCGTGGCATCACGAAGTTTACTAATGTCAATCGCTTTTTCATTTTCAGTTCCTTCGATTACTGGAAATTCAAATGTTTTTCCGTCAAGTTCAATTTTTGCAATCTCGCTCATTGTAGTTGTGCCTAATTATGTGTTTGAATTTTTTAACTCGCCTAAATTAATAAACAATTTGTTGTAACTTATTAGTATACTGCTAATATTTTATAAAATTTACTTTAATAGTAGTAATATACTAATTTGAATAGTTTATAAATTTTCAAGCGTATAGTTTAACATCATGTTAAACAAGTGGTTACGTGTGTTTCCTCCGTAAATCCCGTGATTTTTATTTGGATAAATAAATAAATCAAACTGTTTGTCTGCTTTCACCAATGCATTTACCATTTCCATCGTGTTTTGGTAGTGAACATTGTCGTCACCTGAACCATGGATCAGCAAATATTTTCCTTTTAGTAATTTCACAAAGTTAATGGGAGAATTTTCGTCGTAACCGCTTGCATTTTCAGCTGGCGTGCGCATGAATCTTTCCGTATAGATATTGTCATAATAGCGCCAATTTGTAACTGGAGCAACTGCTATCCCCATTTTAAATACATCTGCTCCTTTGGTCATCGCAAGAGAAGTCATAAATCCACCATAGCTCCAACCTTGGATTCCAATTCTATTTGCGTCTACAAAAGGCATTTTTTGGAGTTCTTTTGCCGTTTCGATAAAATCTTCTGTTTCCAATTTTCCGAGTTGCAAATAAGTCGATTTTTTAAATTCTGCACCGCGATACATCGTTCCTCTCGGATCAACAGAAACAACAATATATCCCTTTTGCGCTAACAACTGGTGGTACATAAAATCATTTCCATCCCACGCATCGCTTACTTCGTTGTGTCCGGGTCCGCCATAAACGGTAATAAAAACAGGATATTTTTTGCCCGCATCAAAATTTATTGGTTTTATCATCCAGCCATTCAACTCGGTTTCACCCGAATGGAATTTTACAAATTCTTTCGGCGAAAATGTGTAATTCGTTAAAACGGATTTCAAGCGTTTATTGTCTTCCAAAACAGTAATCACTTTTCCTTCATTGTCGCAGAGCGAGTACATTGGGGGCTCATTTGCCGTGGAATATGTTTTCACGAAGTACTTCATTCCAGTTGTAAATTCAGCATCATTCGTTCCAGTTTCTAGACTTAGAGATATCTTTGAGGAGCCATCAAGATTGATTCGGTAAATGGCTTTTGAAATTGGCGATTTTTCAGCTGCGGTATAATAAATTGAACCGTTGGTTTCGTCGATACCATAAAATTCGATGATGTCGTAGTTCCCTTTTGTTATCTGAGTGCTTTTCCCATCAAATGTCAACTTGTAAATATGGTTATAACCATCCATTTCACTGGTTCTTAAAATTGTATTACCATCACTTAAAATAAGTAGGTTGTTGTCTACTTCCACATACGTTTTGGATTTCTCTTCAAAGAAGATTTTGTGCTGTATTTTTTTATCCGTTATATCTACCAAGTGGTACTTCAAATGGTTTTGGTGTCGATTGAGGGTTTGAAGGATTAATTTATTATCCGATTTAGACCATTCCATTCTAGGGATGTATTCGTATTCTCCCAAATCGATGTTGGAAGATTTACCGCTTTTAACAGTCAGAATATGCGCTGTAACCTTGCTGTTTGCTTCTCCTGCTTTAGGGTACTTAAAGGTATATAAATCTGGATAAAGATCTTTGTAATACGTCAAGGAAAATTCTTTTACTTCTCTTTCATCGAATCGCAGATAGGCAATGTACTTGCTGTCCGGCGACCAGCCGTATGCTTTTGTAATTGCAAATTCTTCCTCATACACCCAATCCGTTGTTCCATTGATGATTTTATTCGTTTTTCCATTTTCAGTTACCTTGGAAACCTTTCCTGTAGCTAGATTCTTTATAAAAATATCATTTTTATAAATGTACGAAACCTGCTGGCCATCTGGAGAATATTCGGCTAAGGTTTGCGGTTGGTGGGCATCATCCAACGATTGAATTTTTCCGTTTTTTAAGTCGTATAAATAATATGTTGCAGAAAAGCTTCTTCTATACAGTGGCGTTGTGTTTGTTGTAATTAGAATTTTTGTTTCGTCTTCATTAAAGAAATAATCATCAATTGCGATTGTTTTATCCTGATATACCAATTTATCAGATGAAACTAATACGGTGCTTTTTGCGGATGCATCAATAATAGAATGTTTTGTAATCATTTGTTTCCCTTCCACTTCAGAAATTTTGGAATAATGCGCACCATCTTTCATGGATCGAAATCCATCTATGTTGGCACTGCCGAATTCATATTTCTTCCAAATTTTTTCTACGGTAATTTCTTGCGCCCTTAAATTATTGGTTACTAATAGTATAAGGGCAAAAGCTGCGTATTGTGTTAATCTCATGATGTTAATAATTTAGCCCTAAAGTATAGATTTTCTTCCATTCTAAATGGTTTATGTTCAATTTATATCTAATCAATCGTTAAAAACCTTTTTAGAATGTTAATAATTAAATAATGTATTTGAATTAAAAATATAGTAATTTTGTAGTGAATTTTTCTATGTCATCCTTGATGTTAAACGTTTTAGACAGAAACCATAGAAGAATATAACAAGTGAAATGAAAAAATAGTGTCTTTCATCGTTAGGATTTTTAGTTTGGTATTCTTTTCAAACTGTTATCACAAGTATTTACTTGTTGATAATTCCTTCCAATTTCATTGTTCAAAATCCGTATTTTCTTAAATTAATCATAAATTGAATCCTATGAAAAAAACTTTACTTTTTGTTAGTGTAATGGCGCTTGGAACTTCTTTCGCGCAAAATTGTTCTGATTTATTTATTTCAGAATATGTTGAAGGTACTGGAAATGATAAAGCACTAGAGCTTTACAACCCAACAAGTGCTCCAATTGATTTGACAGGTTACAGAATTGAGAGATTTTCTAATGGTCAAGCAACATCTGCATCAGGAGGGATTTTGAATTTGACCGGAAGTGTTGCACCATACTCAACATTTATTATTGCAAATGGACAAACTACAACGAGTCCATCTTCTCCAGCTTGTGCACCAGCTTTACAAGCGATGGCAGACCAATTGGATGGTGTGTATCCAGCGCCTACTTATATGAATGGAAATGATGCAATTGTTTTATTTAAAAATGCTGCAATCATTGATATCTTTGGTAAAACTGGGGATGCTTCTATTTCAACAGCTTCTGCTTGGAGCGATGAATTTCCTTACGACGGATCTGTTGGTGCTTGGTGGACAAAGGACCATTCTTTAGTTCGTAAAGCATCTGTAATGACTGGCGTTTCTGTTAATCCAGATCCATTTATCGTTACTGTTGAATGGGATTCTTTGCCAAAAGACACATGGACAGGCTTAGGATCTCACACATGTGACTGTATGGTTGGTGTTGTAGAATTGAATTCGATTGTTTCTTTCGTGGTTTATCCAAACCCATCAAATGACGGACATATTGCAATTAATGCAAGTGAAAACATTGAAAAAGTGGAAGTAATAAACATGGTTGGTCAAGTTGTATTAAGCGAAACGTATGCTGTTCTTTTGAAAAAAACTCAATTGGATTCCTCTAAATTAAACAAAGGAATGTACGCCGTTAAAATTCGTTTCAGCAACAATACTATTTCCCAAACAAGTCTTATTATTCAATAATTAAGTTGATTTTTCTTTGAAGAAGCACGAAAGTACTATGAGAAATTTAATACTGTTTATTTTATCGACGTTTGTCATTTTTGAATCTTTTGCGCAGGATTTGATACAGCAAAAAGTTCAGTTAAGCGGAAGGATTTTCGATGATGGCACGAATGAAACAATAATTGGAGTTAAAGTACTGTGCGACAATTCTATCCAAGCGAAATCTGATGTAGAGGGTAAATATTCTCTGTTGGTAGATGCCAACAAAACGCATGAATTGCGGTTTACTTTTTTAGATTACGATACGCTTTATATAACGGTAAAAGTTGGTAATTCGCCTATTTCTAAAGACATTCCACTATCGTTTACAGAGAGGGAATTGGATGAGGTAGTTGTAAAAGGGGAAGCTGCAAAATCCAGAGAAACACCCGTTGCTTTTTCAAAATTATCAACAAAACAAATTCAGGAAGATCTCGGTACTCGGGATCTTCCTATGCTTTTAAATTCCACACCTGGAGCGTATGCAACAGAACAGGGTGGAGGAGCCGGTGATGCGCGGGTTTCCATTCGTGGTTTTGATCAGCGAAACATTGCCGTTTTAGTGGATGGCGTCCCGGTAAACGACATGGAAAATGGACAAGTTTACTGGAGTAATTGGGACGGAATTGGCGATATCACACGCTATATGCAAGTTCAAAGAGGATTGGGTGCATCCAAATTATCTATCGTTTCTGTTGGTGGTACAATGAACATTGTTACCAAAGGAATTGATGCAAAAATGAGCACTTATGTAAAACAAGAAGTTAACGATTACGGGTTGTTTAAAACCTCTATGGGCTACAATACCGGTTTGCTGAAGGGTAATTGGGGCGTAACAGTTGCTGGTGCTAGAAAATGGGGTTCAAGTTATGCGGATGCAACCTTTTCAGATGGTTGGTCTTATTTTTTAAAGGTTCAAAAGAAGTTAAACAAACATTTGTTTAGTCTTGGTGTGAATGGTGCGCCACAATCGCACGGCCAGAGAACTACACGATTGCCGATTGCTGTAATTGATCAAGGATTAGCAGAGCGATCTGGAATAGATTACTTTAAATCTCTCGATTCTATCGCGCTTGTTAGTAGTTCTCAATTTACTACTCCAACAACAGGCGCAAGAGGAATTCGATACAATCCAAATTATGGCATGTTAAACGGAAAAGAATATAATGAAAAGGTCAACTTTTTCCATAAGCCGCAATTCAACTTAACGCATTCTTGGAATCCATCTGTAAAAATCAATTGGACAACTGTTGCTTATTTATCCATTGGTAAAGGTGGTGGAACGTCTATGAAGTCAACTCCTGCAAGAGATACAACGGATGGATTGTATGACATGCAAGGAGTATATGATTACAATTCAATTAATTACTCAAACGTTTACAGCACAACAGAGCATGTTTCTAGTAATTATTTACGTTCAGCGAATAACGATCACAAATGGGTTGGTTTATTGTCTACATTTAATTTTCAATTCAATAAAAACTTAACTGCGATGTTCGGTTTGGACGCACGTTATTACAAAGGTTCTCATTACCAAACGGTATATGATTTAATGGGTGGAAATTATGCAATTGATAATACGGATAAAAATCAGCCAAAAGGATCTGGGAATGCCAGTTATTCCATGAAACGGGAAGGTGATAAAATTGCGTATTATAACGATGCTTTTGTGAAATGGGCTGGGCTTTTTGGACAAGTAGAATACAAAAAAAATAAATGGAGTACCTTCATAACCGTTTCTGCTTCAGAGACAGGTTACCAGCGGGTGGATTATTTCAAAAAGAAAGATTTAGTTTTAGCAGATACAATCTTATCGCAAGCGGTTGGTTTTGGAGACACACTTGTTTACGATGGTATTTCCTATACAAATAAATCTGCAGAAGCACGTTTTGCAACTACAGATGAAAAATGGTACATGGGTGCAACAATTAAAGGTGGAGCAAATTATAACATTAATGCACACCACAATGTATTCATGAACTTAGGCTACTTGGACATTGCTCCAAAAATGAATACGGTATTTGATAATAATAACCGACAATTTTTGGAAATAAAAAATCAAAAAGTAAGTTCTTTTGAGGTAGGATATGGGTATAAAAGCAAGAAATTTTCTTCCAATTTAAATGTGTATTACACCCTTTGGAAAAATAAACCGCCACAGAGTGCTCCATCCGTTAATACTGCTGATGGCACCTATTATTACAATATCAATGGTTTAGATGCATTGCACAAGGGAATTGAATTGGATTTCACATGGAAGATTATTTCAAAATTATCCTTTGAAGGATTGGCTTCCATCGGAGATTGGAAAACAATCTCAGGAAGTATTGTGACAATTACAGATAATGACAACAATATTGTTGCAACAGTAGATTTTAGTGCTAAAGATGTACATGTTGGAGATGCTGCTCAATTGCAATTTGGAGGTGCTTTTCGGTATGAAATAAATAAAAATTTATATTGTAAATTGCGCTATACATTCTTCGATAAAAAT
>CANJSS010000007.1 GCA_947476955.1 Flavobacteriales bacterium | reverse complement strand
ATTCAATCAACGTATTGCTAAAAGTCCTATAAAGTTGAAATCACTGTTTTTTTCGACATTTGGATTAGCAGCTTGATATTTTACTTTTTAAAGATAGCAATCACTTTTGAATCTTACTGAAATAAATTAATACTCACTACTTTTTTTGATTCTTAAATTCAACAAATATTTGCAAATTTTATATTCAACTTAATTAATTTTTGAAAATTTATCAATTAATTAAGTTGAATTTATGCTGAATGGCTTGAAAGTATATTTCTCAAATATTTTTAATATTATGGTCTAGTTTTAATTTAACAATAAAATTCTAATCTATCCTTTTGCTTTCACTATTTTTGAATCACCAAAAACAATGTTTCATGAAAATTTATAAGAAGAACTTCTTCATTTTTGCATTCATCTTAGTCGGTTTTACCACTGCCACTGCCCAAAAATCAGCTGCACCAAAATTAATTGTTGGTATTGTTATCGATCAAATGTGTTACGAATATTTGTACCGATACCAGGATAAATTTGGAAAAAATGGATTCCGTAAAATTATGGAAAAAGGCACAAATTGCAGAAATATGGAGTATAATTATGTTCCAACGTTTACCGGCCCTGGTCATGCTTCTATTTATACCGGAACAACACCTAATAACCATGGAATAGTTGGAAATGAATGGTTTGAGCGAGAAACAGGTGCGGAAATCGGTTGCGTGGAAGATAAAAATGTACAATCCATTGGAACAAGCTCCACTTATGGTATGTGCTCGCCAAAAAACTTAAAGACAAATACAATTACCGATCAATTGAAATTAACGTATCCTTCCGCAAAGGTCATTTCAATGTCCATAAAAGACCGCGGTGCAATTCTTCCTGGAGGCCATTTAAGTGACGGTTCCTATTGGTACGATTATGCCACGGGAAAATTTATTACAAGTTCCTTTTTCAAGAAGGAGCTGCCAAAATGGGTGGCTGACTTTAATGCCCAGAATCGCGTGGATAGTTATATGCAGCTAACGTGGAATACTTTTTTGGATATTTCTGCTTACAGCGAAAGTGGACCGGATAATTCGCAATATGAAAATCTTTTACCTGGGAAAACAACACCAACATTTCCATACGATTTAAAAACGATGAATAATTCAGGGACAAATTATTCTGTTTTTACCACCACGCCATTTGCAAATACATACTTAACCGATTTGGCAATTCAATCTTTAAATTCGGAGGAATTAGGGAAAAATCCGCAAACAGATATGCTATGTATTAGTTATTCCACTCCAGATATTGTTGGACATTCTTTTGGTCCGTACTCGGTAGAAATGGAAGATATTTATATTCGTTTAGACCAGGAAATTGCTCGGTTAATAAATGAATTGGAGCAAACAGTTGGTAAAAATAGTTTTGCACTTTTTATAACTGCGGATCATGCTGTTGTACCCGTACCACAATATTTAGTAGATAAAAAATTGCCTGGTGGGTATGTTTTTTTAGAGGAAAAAATGGCTAATTTAAAGTCTGCTGTGGAAACAAAATTCGGACAAGATTTGATACTCGCTCAAGAAAATCTGAATATTTATCTGAATCACGCAGCAATATCCTCTTTAAAAATAAATAAAATGACAGTTGCAGACTTTATAGCAGAATCTGTTGCGCAATGGGAAGGTGTCAAGAGCGTTTATACAGCCGAGCAATTAATGCAGGCAGGAAATGATGATGAATGGCGCGAAATGGTTCGAAAGGGATTTCACGCAAAAGAAAGTGGCGATGTACTATTTATTTTAGAACCTGGATTTCTTCCTAAATCAGTAAAAACCGAAACTACACATAAAGGAACGAGCCATGGTTCAGCATTTAATTACGATACCCATGTGCCATTAATCTGGTATGGCAAAGGAATCCCAAGACAAGAAGTTTTCAGAAAAATCGTTATTGCAGATATTGCGGCAACACTTACCCATTTGCTTTTTTTACAGCGCGCTGGAGCAATGACAGGAGAACCTATTTTGGAAGTTCTAGGAAATTAAATACCTAATATCTATTGTGTTAAGATAAGTGGAATTCTAAAAAAGGATTTTTCTTTAAAGTTGTTGAAAACTTAGTTGAAAACCTTCTTTTGAATACTGTAAATCACTGTTGTAGCCTTTTAACTTTGTGTTAAACAATAAACAACAAACTATTTTTATGTTGAGTTCTATTTTAAAACGTAAATTAACAGACAACCAAGTTGCCAATATATTTATCAATGCGATTTATGAAACTGTTGACAATGGTTTCAAAGAAGTTGCCCAGCTGATAAATGAAGATGTTGTATTTGTAAAGAGTCCAGGAATTTCTGAAAATCAAAATGGCGAATTCGCACTGGTTGTGATTGTTGGAAATCTATCTTTTCTAGAAAGTACCTTCGATGCAGATCAGGCTGTTCGCGTAGAAAAAATCATTTTTGAGAAATTGTCCAAAATGTACGAAATGAGCGCATTGGATTTTTCAAAAATGATACGCGATTACCAATCTTTTATTTCACGGATAAATCATCCTTCAAAGAATATGGTTTATGGTATGTCTAAGGCACTATTTGTAAAATATAATTTGAATGAGTTTCAAGATGAATATTTTAAACGTATGCAGGCCCCAAATCCACTTTTCTTAAAACGAATGGATGAGGTAATCTCAAATTTCATTTGGAATTGGGATGCATTTTTCAAAAAATACAGGCTGAATTCATAATCAAAAAAAAAATAATTGCAGCTAAATCAAAATTGTTGGATGGAGCATAATGTGTCCATTACAAAATAATATTTTAATTCCCTTTAACGTAAACTACTTTTTTTGTCTCGAAAAAATCTTCTGAGAAAAAATCACTTAAATTGTAGATTTTATTCTTTTGTTTAACAGGTTTCATTTCTTCTGATAAATCACCACCTTTCAGGTAAAGAATTCCATTTGCCAAAGCATGTTTTTTGGAAAGTTTGAATTTCCCCTTGGTCCATTGTAGAAAGGAAGGCATTGCAGTTACAGCGCGACTTACAATAAAGTCAAATTTTTCTGAAATATTTTCTGCGCGTTCGTGAATCCCTTGCACATTTGTTAACCCAATTGCTGCAGCGACCTCGTTTGCAACTTTGATTTTTTTTCCAATGGAATCCACGAGTGTAAAAGAACAGTTTGGGAATAATATAGCCAAAGGAATTCCTGGAAATCCTCCTCCAGTTCCAATGTCTAAAATTTCACTTCCATCTGAAAATTCAATAACTTTTGCAATACCAAGTGAATGTAAAACGTGTCTTTCGTAAAAATTTTCAGTATCTTTTCTTGAAATTACATTGATTTGCTCATTCCAGAACTTAAATAACGATTCCAATTGCGAAAATTGATCCAGTTGTTTCTCGCTAAGATTCGGGAAATATTTATTTATTGTTTGCATACTCATTTTTCATTTTCCAGGCTGTTTCGTCCTGGGTAACACAAAATTACGAAATGCAATCAAATTGAGTCCTTCGTTTTTTCAATCATACTGGATAAAAAATCACGTGCACGAAAAAGTTGTGCTTTAACAGTCCCTAATGGAAGGTTGAGCTCTTCCGCAATTTCTTCGTAACTTAACTCCTCGAAGTACCGTTTTTCCACTAGTTGTCTATATCGAGGCTTCAGTTTACTCACTAGCATCCGCATGTGGATTACTTTTTGTCCATGGATGATTGTTTCTTCTGGATTCAATGTATGTGCCTTAGCGTCCACAAAAATCACTTCTCCATTGTCCGTTGTATAACCTGTATCCATCGATGTGACCTTGATTCTTTTTTTGCGAATAAAATCAATACAATTATTGGATGCGATTTTAAATAACCAGGTACTAAATGCATAACTTGGCGAATATTGTTCCAATCGGCTAAATGCTTTTCCAAATGCTTCAATGGTTAAATCATCGGCATCTTCTTGGTGACGAACCATCTTGAACATCATGTAATAGATAGATTCACGGTAACGATCCATCAATTGCGCATACGCTGATTGATCTCCTTTTTTTGCTGCTTCAACAAGGATTAGGTCGAATCGCGCTTTATCCGATAAATGTTCCCCTTCTACCATCTATTTGTTTTTTTCTTTTCCGACAAATAAAATAGCATCGGCATTAATAGTGCATAAAAAAGATCCCATAAAGGAAGAAATAGGATAAATTTCTTTTCCTTTAATTTTAAAAAACACAAGCTTTGTATCCACCATTTTAAAACTACTACAAAAAGAAATACCGATAAAACAATCCAACGGTAATCTTCGGAATTCACTTGCAAAATAACAAATGAAATCCATAATAATAACAAGGTGAAGGGGTATATTCCTAACAGCCACTTTTTAATAACATTATATCGACTAGAGGCGCTATAATGCCTTGTTTTTTGTCGAATCCAACTTTCCCACGTAGTGTTTGGCTCTGAATAGCAAAAAGATTCTGGATCTAAATTGATTGCATAGTTACCTTTTTTAGCGGCTTCTTGAATAAAAAGATCATCGTCACCTGAAGAAATAAAATAGTGCGATTTGAAACCATTCACGGAATTGAACACCGATTTGGTATACGCAAGATTCCGACCTACCCCCATAAAAGGCATTTTTTCTAAAGCCATCGAAAAATAACTCATTGCGATATAGGCAGTATCAAAGCGAATTAGTTTATTCAAAAAGCCTTTTTCACGCAAGTATGGTCCGTAACCTAGAACAATTTCTTTGCCCGGAATAAATTGTGAGGCCATGCTCTTTAACCAATTTCCTGAAGCCGGTTTACAATCTGCATCTGTTAAAAGTAGATTTTCATATTTCGCACCTTTAATACCCAATGTTAAAGCAAGTTTTTTACCGGGTTTCAAATGCGGATTTTTAGCAATTTCAATAATATGTAAATTAGGAAACTGTTGCTTGTAGGCGTGCAATAAATATACGGAATCATCAATGGATTGGTGATTCACAACAATCACTTCAAATTCGGGATAATTTTGTTGTAATAGAAATGGTAAGTTTTCAAATAGATTATCTGATTCATTTCGAGCGGCCAAAATGATGCTTACCGGAGGTAGATTGGTTTCTTCGAGCTGCGGTTTCTTCTTGTAAAGCGCTAATTTTCCGAAAACTACCAATGTGAATATAAGTTGAATTGCTCCCGCCGCAACGAACACATAAAATATAAATAAGGGTAATCCAAATTCAAATGATGGTAAAAATCGCATTTCTATTCAAAGCTTTGGTGCAAAGATGGGACACATAATGAAATACATGTATCTTTGCAGCGTTTATTTTTCAACAATGTTATGCACTTCGATTTACTACATACAGATATAAAAAGCAAAGCTAGAGCAGGAATCTTTCATACCGACCATGGTGCCATAGAAACTCCAATCTTTATGCCGGTAGGAACAGCTGGTACAGTTAAAGGTGTTCACCAACAAGAATTAAGAGAAGATGTTTCCGCTCAAATAATTTTAGGAAATACGTACCATCTTTTTTTAAGACCTGGATTAGAAGTAATTGAAGCGGCTGGAGGTCTTCACCAATTTATTGGATGGGAAAGACCAATGTTGACCGATAGCGGTGGTTACCAAGTTTATTCCATGTCAGGATCTAGAAAAATTATTGAAGAAGGCGTGAAGTTTCAATCTCATATAAACGGGAGTTACCATTTCTTCACACCAGAAAGAGCAGTCGATATTCAACGCACAATTGGTGCGGATATAATTATGGCATTTGATGAATGTACGCCGTATCCATGTGCGTACGATTATGCTAAACGATCCATGCACATGACACATCGTTGGCTGCAAAGATGCATGAATCAAATGAATGAAACGGAACCAAAATATGGTTACGACCAAGTGCTATTTCCTATTGTTCAGGGAAGTGTTTACAAGGACCTTCGGGAGGAATCTGCAGAAACAATTGCTTCGCACAATGCGGTTGGTAATGCAATCGGTGGTTTGTCGGTAGGGGAGCCAGATGAGGAATTGTACAGTATGACAGATCTTGTTTGCGCCATTTTACCTGCTGATAAACCACGGTATTTAATGGGCGTTGGTACACCTGCGAATTTATTGGAGTGTATTTCTATGGGAGTAGATATGTTCGATTGTGTTTTGCCAAGTAGAAATGCTCGACATGGAATGTTATTCACCTCTGAAGGAATTATCAATATAAAAAATGCTAAATGGGAAATGGATTTTTCACCATTGGATTCTAATGGAACGGCGTATGTGGATAAGGTATATACCAAATCGTATCTTCGCCATTTAATAAAATCCAAGGAAAATTTAGGAATTCAAATTGCCACGATTCATAATCTTGCCTTTTATTTAGAATTGATGCGGGAAGCACGAGTTCAAATTTTAGCTAATACTTTTACGGAATGGAAAAATCAGATGATTCCAAGATTGAAAAACCGATTATAATGCATGCTTAAAATACTAGATCGCTATATCATACGTAAGTTTTTAACAACTTTCTTTTTCATGTTGGGAGTGATAATGCTTCTTGCTATGGTTTTTGATTTATCCGAACGTTTGAGTGAGTTTATAACGAATCAAGCGCCTATTTCAGCGATTATTTTTGAGTATTACTTGAACTTTGTACTCTATTTTGGAAACATGTTCTCCTCTATGATTATTTTTGTTTCTGTCATTTGGTTTACAGCAAAAATGGCACAGGACACGGAAATAATCCCTATGTGGAACAGTGGTAAACCATTCCATCGCTTTCTACGCCCTTACATGATTTCTGCAACTTTTTTAATGATTATTTCCTTGATTTTGAACCATTTCATCTTGCCGAAGTCAAATCAAAGTCGCTTGGATTTTGAAGAGAAATACTACAGAGATGCAATTAATGTGGAGGATTACCACGCCGAATATCCAGGCAATCAAGTTGTCTATTTCTCTAGTTATTATGCTGAAAAAAATGAAGTGAATGATTTTACATTGGAACAATGGCAAGGGGACAGCCTTATTTATTTCATCAAAGCACGAACAGCTCAGAATATCGACGGAACAAATAAATGGAAACTCAACGATTATTTTGAAAGATATATTGGTTATCCGAACGATCAAATGATTGAAGGTAAAACAAAAGATACCATTTTTAATTTTAAAATGGAGGAAATGGCACAACGCGATAATGTAGCGGAGGCGATGACGTATTCCGAACTCAAATCGTTTATTCGACGGGAAAAAGAAAAAGGTTCGGGAAATGTTCCAATGTATGAAATAGAATTATACCAACGAACATCCTATCCATTTGCGACCTATATACTTACAATTATTGGTGTTGCCGTTGCGTCACGAAAAAAACGCGGAGGAATAGGCGTGAATATCGCTTTGGGATTAGGGATTATTTTTGTCTATATTTTTGCTATGAAAGTTACAACTGTCGCTGCAATGAATGTCGGTTTCCCAGCGTACATTGCCGTATGGGTTCCCAACGCATTATTCGGCTTGGTTGCTTATATTCTCTACCGATTTGCTCAAAAATAGCAGCATGAAAATAGCGTTTTGTTTTTATTTTAGCCTAATTACCTGGCTAGTGAATTCTCAAGTTGTTAATATTGAAAACAGAAGAATTTACGATGATACTTCTGGCTGGAGTGGCGCTTTTGACGCAGGATTTTCTGCAGTACAAAATAAAGACCTTCTTTTAAATGCAACTTTTCGACCAAGATTACAATACAAAACCAAAAAGCATTATTACTTGTTTTTAACAGATTGGTATTATTCCAAAGGTGCTGATCGGGTTTATGCAAATACGGGAATGGTTCACTTTCGATACGCTTATCGCTTAAACAAGAAAAATAGCACAAAAAAAAGTCCATGGAAATGGGAAAGTTACGCCCAAACACAATATAATCAAATGTTGGATCA
Organism: Flavobacteriales bacterium; assembly: GCA_947476955.1. Lineage (GTDB taxonomy): Bacteria > Bacteroidota > Bacteroidia > Flavobacteriales_D > Crocinitomicaceae > M0103. Next base: position 35,637 of record CANJSS010000007.1, on the reverse strand, counting down.
GCGTTTGCGATCGCTAGTAGGAACGGGCTTACGCATTAAGGCATTGGATAAAAATGGCTATCGAATTTTTGCAGGCATGTCAACACTTTATGAATATGAAGCGATTCAATCTTCCGATATTATCCAGAAAAACCTACGTTCTAGCAACTATATTTCCTGGTACTTCAATCCCAAATCAACATTTTCCTTTAGTGCCGTAACGTATTTTCAACCACTTTGGAACAATCTGAATGATTTCAGGTTCATGGGACAATACACCCTTACCTTTAGCACGTTCAAAAGAATAGATTTCCGTTTTGAATTCAATAATTTCTACGATTCAAAACCACCAAAAGATGTGCGGAATTGGATATTTAATACTTCTGTTGGTATTCGAATTCGATTAGGAGAATAATTAAAGGTTTGTTCCGAAATTCAACGCTATTTTTTTTAGGTGTTAGCGCAACGGAAAAAACGACAGTAAGTGTTTTTTTTCTTCAAATTTATTCTACCAAGGCCTCAATTTTTAATACAAAAAAACGATAAAATCTCCACAAAAAATATATACTTTTGTAGCACATTTTGTATTTATGGAAAGCAGTACGTTACAGCAAGAAGCAACTTTAGATCAAGCAGTCGAATTAGGATTACGTCCCGACGAATTTGAAATGATAAAAGAAATTTTAGGAAGAACGCCAAATTTCACAGAAACAGCAGTATATTCTGTTATGTGGTCGGAACATTGTTCGTACAAAAATTCAATCGTTTGGCTAAAAACTTTACCAAAAGATGGTTCCCACATGCTCGTTAAAGCTGGTGAAGAAAATGCCGGTTTGGTGGATATTGGCGATGGACTCGGTTGTGTTTTCAAAATTGAATCTCACAATCATCCAAGTGCTTTAGAACCATATCAAGGTGCAGCAACTGGTGTTGGTGGAATTAACCGAGATATTTTCACAATGGGAGCTAGGCCAATTGCGCAGTTGAATTCCCTGCGTTTTGGAAATATTGAAAACGATCGCACGAAATGGTTGGTGAAGGGAGTAACGAAAGGTATTGGCGATTATGGAAATGCTTTCGGTATTCCGATCGTTGGGGGAGAAGTTTTCTTCGACGATTCCTACAACACCAATCCATTGGTCAATGCATTTTCAGCCGGAATTATAGATACTAAAAAGATAATTTCAGCAAAGGCACAAGGTCCAGGAAATCCAGTATTTATTGTTGGTTCTGCAACAGGAAAAGACGGTATTGCAGGTGCGGCTTTTGCTTCAAAAGATATTACAGAAGATTCTGCAAACGATTTACCATCTGTTCAAGTAGGCGATCCTTTTATGGAAAAACTACTTCTGGAAGCAACGATGGAATTGACGCAAACAGATGCTATTCGGGGAATGCAGGACATGGGTGCAGCAGGAATTACGTGTTCTACCTGTGAAATGAGCGCTGGAGGCGGTGTTGGAATGGATATTCATTTGGATAAAGTTCCAACGCGTCAAGAAAATATGTTGCCTTACGAAATTTTGCTCTCAGAATCGCAAGAAAGAATGCTCGTTGTCGTTGCAAAAGGACAAGAAGATATCGTAAAACGTATTTTTGATAAATGGGATTTACATGCTGAAGAAATTGGTGTTGTTACCGACTCGGATCGCGTGCGTTATTTTATGGAAGGAGAGCTGGTTGGAGATGTTCCGGCTGAATCGCTCGTGCTTGGAGGCGGAGCACCACAATATAAGAGAGAATATAAGGAACCTGCTTATTACCAAGAATTTAAAAAGTTTTCTATCGATAGCGTTAAGCAACCGGATGATCTAAAAGAAGTGGCTATCAAATTACTGCAACTTCCAAATATTGCATCTAAACGTTGGGTTTATGAGCAATATGATTCTATGGTTGGAACTAGAACGATGACGACCAACCGTCCATCGGATGCGGCAGTTGTGAATATTAAAGGCACCAACAAAGGACTTGCAATGACAGTCGATTGTAATTCGAGATATGTAAACGCAGATCCAGAAGTTGGAACTATGATTGCAGTTTCTGAAGCAGCTCGAAATATTGTTTGTGCAGGTGGCGTTCCAAGTGCAATAACAAACTGTTTGAATTTTGGAAATCCATATAATCCAGAATCGTATTGGCAATTTGTTGGCGCAATAAAAGGAATGTCTGCGGCATGTCTCAAATTTGAAACGCCGGTTACTGGTGGTAATGTTTCCTTTTACAATCAATCGGTAATTAATGGTGTTGAAGTGCCTGTTTTTCCAACTCCAACAATTGGGATGATTGGAATCGTGGAGGACAAAGATCGTATCATGACGCTGGATTTTAAACAAAAAGGAGATTTGATTTTCATAATCGGAGAATCTACTAATGATATTTCTTCCTCTGAATATTTAGCGACTTACTTGGGAGTGAAAGCTTCTCCTGCTCCTTATTTTGATCTGGAAAAAGAATTCGCAATGCAACACATGGTGAAAGGTTTGATTCAGAATGAATTAATAAATGCGGCACACGATGTGTCTGATGGCGGATTATATATTACTTTAGTAGAAATGTCCATACCACGCGAGCTTGGTTTTGATATAGTTACGGACTCTGAAATTCGTGAAGATGCGTTTTTATTTGGTGAGGGACAAGGCAGAGTTGTTATTACAGTTTCAGAAGAACAAGAGGAAGACTTTATAGAGTTTATGATGGATTCAGGGGTTTCGTTCACTTTGCTTGGACACGTCACTAAAGGCAAACTTATGGTGGATGATGAACATTTTGGATTCATTAACGAAGCCAAAGATCTGTATAATAACGCTTTGGGAATTATACTGGAAAATTAATAATTTAGAATTTGTAATTTGGGATTAAATTCTGAGTTCCGAATTCCGAATCAATACATCTATTGAATGGAATACAATACAACACGAGGCAAATTAATTTTGCCAGAATATGGTCGAAATGTGCAAAATATGATTGCGCATGCCATGAAAATTGCAGATCGTGAAGAACGAAATCGCGCAACGCGTGCCATAATCGAAGTTATGGGTCAGTTAAATCCTCACTTGAGAGATGTTGACGATTTTCGTCATAAGCTTTGGACGCATTTATTTGTCATGTCTGATTTTAAATTGGATGTGGATTCACCCTACGAAATTCCAAAACAAGAGGTTTTAAATGAAAAGCCTCAAATTATGGAATATCCAAAAAATACAATTCGATTCGGCCATTATGGAAGTTATACGCAAAGAATTTTAGAAGGATCTAGAAACATTTCAGATGAAAATGAGCGGGATTATTTGAAAAATACAATGGCAAATTTCATGAAAGTTCAGTTTTTAGCATACAACAACGATGCAGTCGAAAACAATGTAATTGCCCAGCAGTTAAAAGAACTTTCAAAAGGAGATTTAATCCTTGAAAATCCAGACGAATTAGTGAATACAAATACTATTTTGCGCGCAATGGGACTTGGAATAAGTCAAAACAAGCGTACAAAAACGAATTTTAAGCAAAAACAAAAAAAGAAATTTAAAAAACAATAAGCATGGCTTCGTTTGAAATCTATGGTGGTAAACCTTTAAAAGGGGAGTTAATCCCGCAAGGTGCTAAAAATGAAGCTTTGCAGGTTTTATGTGCTCCGCTTCTAACTACTGAAAAAGTTACCATTTCCAATGTTCCGGATATCATTGACGTAAACAAATTGATTAATTTGCTACAAACAATGGGTGTTAAAATTGAGAAAGTTGAAAAAGGAACCTTTATTTTTCAAGCAAAAGATATTGATTTGGAATACCTGGAAACAGAAGATTTCAAAACACGTGCAGGATCACTTCGTGGGTCTATTATGATTGTCGGTCCTTTGTTAGCAAGATTTGGAAAAGGTTTTATCCCGAAACCAGGTGGCGATAAAATTGGTCGTAGACGCTTGGATACACATTTTGAAGGTTTCACCATGTTGGGTGCAAAGTTCAACTACGATGCCGGCGAACATTTTTATTCCATCGAAGCAAAAAAATTAAAAGGTACGTATATCCACATGGATGAAGCATCCGTTACCGGAACTGCAAATATCCTAATGGCCGCTGTAATGGCCGAAGGAAAAACGACAATCTATAATGCTGCATGTGAACCATATTTGCAGCAATTGGCAAAGATGCTGAATGCAATGGGCGCAAAAATCGAGGGTATTGGTTCGAATATGTTGCATATTGAAGGTGTCAAAGAAATGAAAGGATGCTTCCATAGGATTCTTCCAGATATGATTGAAATTGGAAGTTTTATTGGATTGGCAGCAATGACAAGCTCTGAAATAACCATAAAGGACGTGAGCTGGGATAACCTTGGTATAATTCCAAATGTTTTTCGCCGCTTGGGAATTAAATTGGAACGTCGAGGAGACGATATTTTTGTGCCTGCACAAAAACAATACGAGATAGAAACATTTATCGATGGTTCCATTATGACAATTGCAGATGCACCATGGCCAGGATTTACACCAGATCTTTTATCCATTATTCTTGTCGTTGCAACACAAGCCAAAGGCTCTGTCTTGATTCATCAAAAAATGTTTGAATCTCGCTTGTTCTTCGTAGATAAATTAATAGATATGGGAGCACAGATTATTTTGTGCGATCCACACAGAGCATCTGTAATCGGATTGAACAAACAGCATCCTCTAAAAGGAATTCAAATGACATCTCCAGATATTCGAGCTGGAGTTTCACTTTTAATTGCTGCACTCTCTGCTGAAGGAAAAAGCGTCATTCACAATATAGAACAAATAGACCGCGGCTACCAAGATATCGAAATTCGATTGAATAATCTTGGTGCGGACATTAGAAGAATAGGATAATGAGATATACCATATTTTTAGTTGCATTAATCGTTGGGATTGGTTTTGCTTTCCAATCTTCATCGGAAGAAAAATCACAACAAACGGTAGAAAAAGCGCCGGATATTGTTTTGGTAGCGCCGAGTGGAAAAACCGTGAAACTCTCTAAGTTGAAGGGTAAAATGGTTTTAATCGATTTTTGGGCTTCTTGGTGCGGACCGTGTAGAAAGGAAAATCCAAATGTTGTAGAAGCATATACTAAATACAAGTCAAAAAAATTCAAGAATGCTAGCGGCTTTGAAGTGTACAGCGTGTCGTTGGATAGAAATGAAGACGCCTGGAAAAAAGCAATTTCTGAGGATAAACTAGTATGGAAATACCACGGTTGGGACAAAGATGGCGTTGTTTCAAAATTATACCAGGTTTATTCTATTCCTTCCGGCTTTTTAGTCGATGGTGAAGGTAATATAGTTGCAAAAGGACAAGAATTAAGAGGGTTAGGATTACACTTGGCTTTGGATAAATTTATTAAATAATTCAAGATGAGTATCGATAAGAAATTGGCTGAACGAAGTGGTGAGAAATGTGAGTTGTGTTCAGCGACTTCAAACCTATCTGCATATACTGTTGCACCAGGAAATCCAAAAAATACGGATGAGAATTGTGTTATTTGTGAAACATGCTTAGAGCAAGTTTCCGAAGAAAAACCAATGGATGCTAACCATTGGAGATGTTTAAACGACAGTATGTGGAGCGAAGTTCCAGCGGTACAAGTTGTTGCATGGAGAATGTTGAACCGACTAAAATCAGAAGGATGGCCGCAAGACCTCTTGGATATGATGTATTTGGACGAAGAAACAATGACTTGGGCAAAATCTACTGGTGAAGGCGAAAGTGATGACGATAAGATTGTTCACAAAGATAGTAATGGCGCAATTTTGCAAAATGGAGATACCGTCACGTTAACAAAAGAATTAGACGTTAAAGGCGCAACATTTTCAGCAAAACGCGGAACTGCAGTTCGAAATATCCGACTAGTACACGATAACGCCGAACAAATTGAAGGAAAAATCGAGGGACAATCCATAGTGATTCTAACGCAGTACGTGAAAAAATAATTTAAAGTATACTTTTTTGTTAAAATCCTTCCGAGTAATTGGTGGGATTTTTTTTTGAACATTTTAAGAGAAATACTATCAATTGGATTTTAAGGCTTAAAACAGAGAATTTTCCATACTAAGAGCTTTCATGACTGCATGTCGGGTAAAATCAGCCACAACAAAAGAACCTATTGTTTTTAATCTGAAGTGTTTAGAAGATTAGACATGTATCTTTTCAACACAATGTGTTTCTTCCTGTATTTTACCGGAATTAAAATTTTGTAGTTTGGTTGAAAATTAGAACCATGAAAATCTTGATCAACTTATCCGCTATGCTTGTTGCAATTTCTTGCAATTCTCAAGTTAATAACACCAGAATTATTGATAAAAATAATGCTTCGGCTATAATAGGCGATGAAGGTTTTTTTTTCAACAACAGTATCATAGGAAGTGCCGGGTATGAAATTCCAAAAGGTTCAGGTCTATCAACAATATTTTTGGGTGCTTTTTGGGTCGGAGCAGAAGATCAATATGGTGATGTATATTTTAGTTCTGGACATTATGGTTCAAATTTTACACCTTATCATTTGCATTCAGGTCCAATTGCAAATTCTGGACAATATACATCTTTGGACTACAGTAACCAATATCAAGAGTCAATTTGGGAGGTAACAAAACTAGAAATTAATAATCATATTTCGAATTATTCGAATGTTGGTTATTCTATTCCTCAATCATTACTTGATTGGCCAGGAAATGGTGATGTAAGTCTTGGCGTTGTAGCTCAATTAGCTCCCTATATAGATAATAATGGGGATGGAATTTATACCCCGTCGGATGGGGATTATCCAGATATTCGCGGCGATGAAGCTGTTTATGTAATCTTGAATGATCGTTCTGGGTCAAATCCAAATTCTTTGGGTATAGAATTACATGGTATGTTTTACCAATATAATTCTGGCGATTATTTAAATAATACTACTTTTTTAAATGTTAGAGTGATTAATCGAAGCAATACAAATTATCACAATTATAAACAAACTATATTTATAGATTTTGATATTGGTAATTATACGGATGATTACATTGGTTGTAACAGTGCAAATAGTGTAGCATTTGGTTACAATGGGGATGAGAATGACGAGGCAGATGCTGGCAAACCAGGATATGGTTTAAATCCGCCGTGTCAAGGGATTGTCAGCTTGAGTCACGATATGCATTCCTTTGCGTATTTCACAGGCACTACTCAAGCGCCATACGAATTACAAATTGGAGGGATTGATGTCATTTGGAATTTTATGAATGCAAAATGGGGAGACGGTTCGCCATGGCTTTATGGGGGCCTAGGCTACCAAGGTAGTACTGGAGTTTCCAATTCACCAACCAATTTTTTATTTTCAGGGAATCCAAATGATCCGACGGCTTGGCATGAAGGCAATATCAACAATCCAAATGGGGATAGACGGGGAATTTTTACCATTTCGGAAGATATATTGTCTGCAGGGACTTCTATTTGTTCTGATTATGCATTTATTTACGACAAGTCAAGTACTCGATTAGGAAATGTCCAAAATGTAATTAATATTGCCGGTAGCTTGCGAAGTCTGTATAATTCGCCATTCGTATTTCCGTGCGAGGTTGAAAGCTTCAATGCCATTATCGAAGAAGAACTTTTTACATTTAAGTTATTTCCGAATCCATCAACAGGCACTTTTTCAATCAATTTAGAACAGATTGATAGTGAAGGATTGCTTACAATTGTCGACCTTTCGGGTAGAGAAGTATTTTCCCAGTTGATATTGGAAAAGGTCACAGAGATAAGTTTCCCAGAAGCCTCGGGAGTATATGTTGTTGTTTTTCAATCCAATCAAGGAAGTTCGGCTCAAAAAATTATTTTCGAATAAAATGTAATACCATAAGAAATTGACGGGACTGTTTTTGATAGCCATCCGGTTTTTCATAAATGCTTATGCAAAGCCTAATCCTATTTGCTGGAAAATCTTAATTCAAAAAATCCCTATCTTTGCACCATGGTAAAAATCCGTGACATAGAATTAGGTGAATTTCCACTTTTATTGGCTCCAATGGAGGATGTGAGTGACCCGCCTTTTCGAGCACTTTGCAAAAAACACGGGGCAGATTTGATGTACACGGAATTCATTTCCTCCGAAGGATTGATTCGGGATGCAGCGAAAAGTGTTCAAAAAATGGACATTTACGAATACGAACGCCCGGTGGGGATTCAAATATTCGGTTACGATATCGAGAGCATGCGGGAAGCAACACGTATAATCGAAAAAACAAATCCAGATATTATCGATATTAATTTTGGTTGTCCTGTAAAAAAAGTTACGTGTAAAGGGGCTGGAGCAGGGATGCTGCAAGATATTCCAAAGCTAATTCGGATGACGGATGCAATTGTAAAAGAAACGAATTTACCTGTAACTATCAAAACCCGTTTGGGCTGGGATAATGAAACTAAATTTGTTGTCAGTACTTCGGAAAAACTCCAAGACGTTGGGGTAGAGGCCATTTCTATTCATGGTAGAACGCGGGTTCAACTGTATAAAGGAGATGCGGATTGGACTTTAATTGGCGAAGTGAAAAATAATCCACGCATGCGTATTCCAATCTTTGGAAATGGCGATATCGATACCCCAGAAAAAGCACTGGAATATAAAAATCGTTACGGCGTGGATGGAATAATGATTGGCAGAGCAAGTATCGGTTATCCCTGGATTTTTAAGGAAGTTAAACATTTTATGGCTACTGGCCAATATTTAGCGCCTCCGACTATTAAGGATCGCGTGGAAGCGGCTATAGAACACCTGGATATGAGCGTAAAATGGAAAGGTCAAACCTTAGCAATTGCTGAAATGAAGCGCCATTATACGAATTATTTTAAAGGAATTGCTCACTTTAAAGATTACCGCATGAAACTAGTAACTTCCTTTGATCTGCAAGAAATCAATGAAATACTAAGGTTCGTTGCGGAAAATGAAAATAATTTCGAATTCGTTTAAATTTACATTCTCAATGTTGCACGTGAGAACATATAAAATAGGTTCATTCATATTTATAGTGTCAAGTGACACTATAAATAAATTATATGCTCATTGACACTAAAAAAATGGTTGGTTTGTAATCAGGTAGGAGATTTAGATTTGAAAGAAAATCACCTTTTGACTACAAATATAACTATTTTATCGATAAAACAACAAAAAGTATCGATAAAAAAAATAAAAATGATTTTTACTACTTCAGCGGTATTGATTTAAGAATCATTAATTTTAAAGTTCTAAATAGAAAGTATGCAACGGTATCAAAGTTATGCGTTAGGAAAATGGTTCGATGGTGAAGGGACAGAAGCAAATCTCTTTAACGCGATTACAGGTGAAAAAATTGGCGAAGCTTCCAGTATAGGTTTGGATTTTGCTGCAATGTTGGATTATGGCCGAAAAACTGGTGGCCACGCACTGCGTAAAATGACTTTTCAGGAAAGAGGAAGAATGCTAAAAGCATTGGCCTTGCATCTAATGACTAAAAAAGAAAGATATTACGAAGTAAGTTCGTGGACTGGTGCAACGCGCATCGATTCTTGGATTGATATTGAGGGCGGAATTGGAAATTTATTTGCGAATGCTTCGCTGCGGCGCCAATTTCCTGACCTTCCTTATTATGTGGATGGTGTGGCTGCTCCATTATCAAAAAACGGTTCGTTTATCGGCCACCACATTATGGTTCCTAGAGAGGGAGTAGTAATTCATATTAATGCCTTCAACTTCCCAATTTGGGGAATGTTGGAAAAAATTGCTGTCAATTTGATGGCCGGTGTTTCTGCAATAGTAAAACCATCCGGTGCAACTTGCTATTTAACGGAAGTTATGGTGCACGATATTATAGAATCAAAAATTCTCCCTGAAGGCGCATTGCAATTGGTATGTGGGTCGGCAAGAGGAATTCTTGATAGCGTTTCATCTGAAGACATGGTAACATTTACTGGAAGCGCCTCGACAGGTTTACTATTAAAATCTTCTCCTCAGATTGTTCAAAATAGCGTCATGTTCAATTTGGAAGCAGACTCTCTAAACGCAACTATTTTAGGTGAAAAAGCAGTTCCTGGAACGGAAGAATTTAATTTATTCATAAAAGAAGCAGCAAAGGAAATTACCGTTAAAGCTGGACAAAAATGTACGGCGGTTCGACGAATAATTGTGCCGGAAAATTTGACCGATGAGGTTGAAAAAGCGATTGCAGCGCGTCTCGCAACCACTGTAATTGGGAATCCAAGTATGGAAGGTGTAAGAATGGGATCTCTTGCAACTCGTGGACAAGTAGAAAGTGTTCGAGCAAGCGTAGAACAATTAGCGAAGTCGCAAAAAATTGTTTTTGGATCGCTAGACGATTTTGAAGTTGTAGGTGCAGACAAAAACAAAGGTGCATTTTTCTCGCCAATTCTATTTAGTAATAATGATCCGTTCAATAATACAGATGTTCATGAAATTGAAGCTTTTGGTCCGGTTGCGACAGTAATGCCATATAAAACATTAGATGAAGCTATTGAATTGGCAAAAATGGGCAAAGGTTCGCTCGTTTCTTCGATTGTAACGCCAGATGATCAAGAAGCGATGGAATATGTAATCGGTGCAGCAAGTATGCACGGTCGAATTCTAGTGTTAAATAAAGATTGTGCAAAAGAATCCACAGGTCACGGTTCTCCAATGCCATTATTGACGCATGGCGGACCTGGTCGAGCGGGTGGTGGCGAAGAAATGGGTGGAAAGCGTGGCGTTTTGCATTATTTACAACGAACGGCAATTCAGGGACATCCAACAACTATCACTCGGATTACACAGCAATTTCAGGTTGGTGCAAAAATGCCTGAAGCTAATCCGCACGTGTTCCGACAACATTTTGAAGAGTTAGTCATCGGCGAAACTGTTTTTACACATAAACATACGGTTACGGATGCTGATATTGTGAACTTTGCAAACGTTTCAGGAGATAATTTCTACGCGCACATGGATGCAACTTCTTTGGAAGGAACAATATTTGAACGCCGCGTTGCACATGGTTATTTTATTTTATCTAAAGCCGCTGGATTATTCGTAGATCCTAAAAAAGGCCCTGTCTTATTGAATTATGGTTTGGAAGATGCACGGTTTACAAAACCAGTTTATCCAGGTGCAACAATTGGTGTACGATTTACCGTTAAAGAAAAAGTGGATCAGGAAAAGAAATCTGAAGAGGATATCGCCAAAGGAATTGTGAAATTTTTGGTAGACGTTTACGATGAAACCGGAGAAACAGTAGCAATGGCTACAATCTTAACTATGGTAAAGAAATTGGATCAAAATTAATATTCAAAATAGGCAAATGGCTTGAATGTATCCGAAACTGCTTGGTACATCAAAATCACAATTATTGCAACTGCAATTGCTTGAACAGGCATGGAAAAACTTTTGAATAAATTTTCCCAAAGCGCTTTTATATTTTGCGGCAGCCAATGGAGAATATATCCAACTAATATTACCCAAAAAACACTTTGGTAAGTAGTTAATACGCTTATAAATGTTGTCCATTCCAAGTCAAACTTATTCCAAATATGGTTAAGCATTGCCATTGGTGCGCCCTCTTCTTCCAAACGAAACCAGATTCTGGTAAAAGTGATAAAATTGAAGGTTAGGAAAACTTTCCAGAAATGAACAAGCAGCCAACTTTTGTTTTCGTATGGTGAGATCTTTTTCCAATGGTTGTATAGAATTAATGCAAGTCCGTTCATTGTTCCCCAAATCACGAAATTTTCACTTGCGCCATGCCATAAACCACCTACAACCATCGTAATGAGAAGGTTTAAATCACGGTGAATGTATTTTTTGAAATTCGGTATAACCAAAACACCAAATATATATATGGCAGTTAATCCAATGTAGACAAAGATAAGTTCATACCATTGCGTAATAAAAATGAGGAAAACAAAAATGATAACTGTTGCGATGTAGGTTCCAATACCTCCCGATTTATTTCCACCCAATGGAATATATAAATAGTCGCGTAGCCAAGAGCCTAATGATTTGTGCCACCTTCTCCAAAAATCTGCAACGCTAGTTGCTTTGTAGGGAGAATTAAAATTTTCAAGTAATTTGATGCCCATTAATCGGGATAAGCCAATTGCAATATCTGTATAACCTGAGAAATCCCCATAAATTTGCAAGGAATATCCCCACATTGCCAAAATACTCACGAAACCTGGAAATGCTTCTGGAGTTTCAACTACTTTGTCTATAAAATGAACAGCAATATAATCTGCTAGAACAATTTTCTTCAGTAAACCTTTTACTATTTGAATTATCGCACCGCTAAAATCGTCTTTATTCAATGCGTATGGTTGTCGAATCTGTGGAAGAAAGTCTTTTGCTCGAACAATCGGACCTAATAATAAATGCGGAAAAAACGTAACAAAGAATGTGTAGTCAAAAAAGTTAGTTACTGGTTCAACCTCTTTTCGATAAATATCAATGAAATACGAAATACTTTGAAACGTAAAGAAAGAAAGCCCAATAGGCAAAATTATTTGATCTACAGCAAAGTAATTTCCATCAAAAAAGCTATTCCCCCAATACGATAAATGGTTGAAAATCTGGAAATCTGTATGAAACATTTCATTGAAGGAATCTGTAAAGAAGTAGGCGTATTTGAAATAGGCCAATACAGTTATATTTAAAAAAGCAGCTATACCAATTAGCCATTTCTTTGAATTTGGTGTTTTGGCAGTATGTACCCATTTACCAAAAAAATAATTTCCGATTAAACTCATCCCAAGGAGAATAATAAATAGCCCCGATGCTTTGAAATAAAAGAAAATACTGATTGCTGTCAAGAAAATACTTCGAACCAGAAAGAACTTGTGTATAGCTGAAAAAACAACCATAACGAGCAAGAAAAACAGCCAAAAATCCAGTTGTGAAAAAATCAGTGGTTCTTTATCATCGAAAGAAAATATTTGCCAAAAACGATCCATTTATTTATTTTTTTATTTCATCTATTTTTTTCATCTGCCCGAGGTATTTCACAAAAGCATCAATCATCAAATCGCCTTTTAAATGATAACCGATGGATGTAAAATGTACCATATCACTTTGCATAAGTCCATTGTTAAACCACAGTTTAGAGGATCCTAATTCTCCCATTAAACCGTAAACATCCCAGACAGGCTGTTGGTATTTTTCCGCTAATTCTATAATTACTTCCCGTTGACGAGCAATATTTCTATTTAAATATTTTTTATGGTAATACGAATCGTTTGGAACAGTAAGTAGAATCGCGCATTTTGGATTTACTTTCAAAACAATTCGCATCATTTTCTCCAAATTTAGCTTATAAACTTGGGGGTCAAATCTGTCGAAAGGAACATTTGCATCGTTTGTTCCAACGGAAAAAGTAAAAAAGTCTGGTGGATATGCCATTAATTGTTCTTCAAAATTTTCATTCGCCAAGTAGGTATAGAGTCCTGCACCATTTATTCCAATGGAGGTGTAAGAAATTCCCGGATCGCTATTCATAAATTGAAAACCATAAATTTCTAGTCCAATTACATGCTCCGTTATTCTGGAAAATTGTAGATCCAAGGTGTCAATTAAATCCGTGAAATAAACATCGGTATACCCAATCGCCGGATTATGTTCCACGCGATTCACTAATAATTCTGCTTCTCCAAACTGTAACTCAAATGGCAATTCTCCTTTGTTATGGTAAATACGAATACTTGAAAATGGCGGTTTCACATTCGTTCTGTCGTGTCTGAAATAAATTGTAATAAGAGAATCGTTGCAAATTAATGCTGCTCCCATTAAACCATAATCAATAGTTTCAGGGCGTTGGCTTATGCTGCGGTATGCAGTCCAATGATTAGGAGATGAAAAAAAATAATTCGCTGGATTGTTGGTATTCGCCAAATCAAATGGAAAGACTATTCCTCGTTCTCCAGAAATATCTGCCCAATTCGATTGTAAAAAACTTCGAAAATCATGCGAATAAATATCCGCTTGAATATGAGACCCTCCAAGATGGTAGAAATTTAATTTTCTGTCCTTTTCTTTAACCATCGCATTGAATTCATGGTAGAAATGCTCCCAATTAGGACTTTCAGCAGTGAAGAACTGAAAATTATTTTTTTCAATTACCATAAATGGATAACGATTTCCTACAGCGGAATCCAAAATAGCATAGTCTGGAAAGCAATACATATTAAGTGAGTCGGAAATTGGCTCGTTTTCTTGCTCCTGACCCTTTAATGTAAAGATCAGTGAAAGAAAAATTAGAAAACCAATTGCTTTAAGAATCAAAGTGCACCTGTTTTATTCGATTGTGTTTAATTGCCATTTTGCAAATTCTGCAGCAAATGCATCAAAGAAAAGTTGAGAAATTATGCTTGCTCCCTGGTTACTGAAATGAATGTAATCTTTTCCAGCAAGTCCTTTTTCTACCCATGAAGGCATTGAGTTTTTACCACCCATTGCGGAATAAAGATCCCAATAACCGCCTCCAACTTCCAGTGTGACTTTTTTCATTTGCGCAACGCAATAAGATAAATAAGGATAACTTACAAAAATACCATTTTCTAATTTCGACATATCACTTGGCCCAATAACCAATATCGCAGCCGAAGGACGTAATTTCTTAATCGTGTTTAATTGACTTTTAAAGGAATTCGCATAAGAACGAACAGAACTGCTGTCTTTGAAAAATGGAACAGAGTTTCCACCAAATTGCATGAGAATTAATTCTGTGTTTAAATCCGCATACATTTTCGCCAAAATAGTTTGATCCATTGACCCGAAAATCATTCCGCTCGAACCACGCATGCCAATATTACTGACTTGCACACCAAAATCACCTTCTAAGGAAAACCCACTGATAGTTGGACTGACAGCAGCAGAAAAAACAAATTTCAGTTTACCAGGAGTAGTAGGAAAATTTAAATCCAACGTGTGGGCTTTCCCATCTTGTATTAAACTATCCTCGTGAATTAAATTTCCATTTTGAAAAACTTTAACCAAACAAGGTTTTAGGCAACTATTGTAATACATGGAAATATTATTGTACTCGCGGGATCTAGAATACGAACTTTTTCCCGGTGAAATTTCAATCCATGCTTCTTTTACTGTTGTTTCTCGTTGTAATCTGGCACTATCCAATTCTGGTGAGAAACGAGCAGCAGATCCCATTGATCCATATTTTCTATTTTTAAGTTTATTACCACCAAAACACGTGTAACGCATGAAATTATCCGAATAGGTTTGCTTAAAAGTGAAGGTATTGTATACATTCATTGCAGGAATTAATCCTGGTCCATTTCCACCAAATTGATTTTGAATGCGCTGGCGAATGTAAGCAGTCATTCGATCGCCCTCAATCTGCGAATCGCCATAATGCAGAATGTGTAATTTTTTTTCATAATTCGCAGCATCTTGTAACTTCCTGAAGAAGACGTGCAGGTTGCTTAAACCAGTTTCATTTAAATGTATTTCTGTCGCACTTTCGGAAGATAAAGTTCCTCCATTTGGCGCACCCATGTTTCCATTAGATCCATTTCGGTGCTTTATTAATGTATCTATTTCAATTTCAATACTTGTTGTGTCCACCTTTGCAACAAGTGTTGTAATATCTTTCTTTATTTGTTCCGTTGGATGCCATAAACTTTCCTTGCCGAGAAAATTAATGTTAAGTCCGGCAATATTCCAACCGTTTTTTGGCACATATAAGGCGATTGGCAATAAAATAAGTAAAATCCCCAATACGAAAACTAGGACTTGGAAGGGCTTTATTTCTTTCAATATAATTCGTTTAATACTGCAAATTTAATGAACTCATTCAGGAAATTTAGTGAATGTATTGAAAATTGTCAACAATTCAATTCGAAGTATTTTTTTTATACAATCTCGAGACTTTTTTGAATTTTTGATTTTTTTTGAATGTCAACTTTTCACACTCCTACTGCAGTTCGCTGACATCCTGTCCGAATTAGAATATTGGCAGTATCTTTGACAAGCCACAATTACTAAAATTGCGAACAATGGCAGAAAAAAAAGAAATGCATAATCCGGAAAACGAAAACGTGAAAAACGAGAACGAAGTTGTTGCTGAAACAGCTGCTGATGAAGTACCAGAAGAAAAAAGCGAGCCTACTCCAGAAGAAAAATACGCCGAATTGAATGATCGTTTTCTTCGGCTGTATGCTGAATTTGATAATTATAGAAAACGAACAAATAAGGAGCGTGTTGAATTGATTAGTACAGCAAACGCTGGAATTCTTATCGATTTACTGCCAGTTTTGGACGATTTCGAACGTGCAATTGTAAATAATCAAAAGGCCGAAGAAATTGATGGTGTTAAGGAAGGTTTCCATTTGATTTTCAATAAATTCAAAAATAACTTAGAAACCAAAGGTTTGAAAGCGATGGAGGCAAAAGGTCAGCCGTTTGATAGTGAAATGCACGAAGCAATTGCCAACGTTCCTGCTCCTTCCAATAAGGAAAAAGGAAAAGTTATCGAGGACGTTGAAAAAGGATATTATTTAAACGATAAAGTAATTCGATTCGCTAAAGTAGTTGTTGGTCAATAATTTTATGCAGAATATATTCACAAATTCTGCCCACACATATTAAAATCCCATAGGGAATGAGTCAAAAAAGAGATTTTTACGAAATATTAGGTATTTCCAAAAATGCAGACGAAGCGGAGATTAAAAAAGCGTACCGCAAATTGGCATTGAAATACCATCCTGACAAAAATCCGGATGATGCATCTGCAGAGGAAAAATTCAAAGAAGCAGCGGAAGCATACGAAATTCTAAGCAATAGTGAAAAACGCTCAAAATATGATCGTTTTGGACATGCTGGAGTTGGCGGACAAAGTGGTTTTGGCGGCGGTGGCGGCATGAATATGGATGATATCTTCTCCCAGTTTGGCGATGTATTTGGCGGTGCTTTCGGTGGCGGAGGTAGTTTTGGTGGAAGTAGAGGAAATGGAGGAAGTAGAAGCGTTAAAGGAACTAATTTGCGCGTAAAAATGAAATTGACACTCGAGGAAATTTCGGAAGGCGTAAAAAAGAAAATAAAAGTCAATAAACTGGTTAATGCGGAAGGCGTAACGTACAAGTCGTGTCAAACATGCAACGGTACTGGACGAGTTACACGAATTGCGCAGACATTTCTTGGCGCAATGCAAACGCAATCGGTTTGTCCTACTTGCCAAGGCGCTGGAAAAATGATCGATAAAAAACCTGCAGATTCAGACCCTCAGGGTTTAAAAAGGCAAGAAGAAGTTATTGAGATAGAAATTCCAGCAGGTGTTGAAGAAGGAATGCAATTGAGCGTAACAGGTAAAGGAAATGCCGGACCATTTAATGGCATTCCAGGAGATTTAATCGTTTTAATTGAAGAAACAGAACATCCAGAACTGAAGCGCGATGGCGATAATTTGCATTACGAAGCATTTGTGAATTTTGTGGATGCCGTAATCGGTGAATCAATTGAAATTCCAACTGTCAGCGGAAAAGCTAAAATTAAAGTGGAGCCGGGAACACAAAGCGGAAAAGTTTTGAGATTGAAAGGGAAAGGAATTCCGCATTTACAGCGCCACGGACAAGGAGATTTGTTTGTGCATATTAATGTGTGGACACCGAAAAAGGTTTCCAAAGAAGAACGTGAGATGTTAGAAAAAATGAAAAACAGCGATAATTTTAAACCTAGTCCGGATAAAAACGACAAAAGCTTTTTTTCAAGAATGAAAGATATGTTTCAATAAGATTTTATCAGACAAAAGGGTAAAGGCTCAATAAGCTAATCGCATTCAAGCTGCCAATTATTCAAATAACAAAAATGGTCGTGGAATTTTCCTAACGGCCTTTTTTTATAACTTTACAACATGTCTTTCTTACAAAACGCAAATAAAGGTACCAATCTCTTTTCAACCTATTTTTTAACACTTACTTTGGTGTTAATCGCCTACATAGTAATCGGACAGATTCCATTGTTGGCAGAACTTTCCTTGTATTCTGGTGGATTGGAGGAATTTCAAAAAGAAAACGCTCCAAGTATTGCCGAATATCTTGGTCAAAATAAATTCTTGGTTTACCTGATTCTACCATTCATTTTTGCATTGATAGCGCTCCTACTTGCGGTTAAATTTTTGCATAAAAGACCAATTCTATCCGTTCTAACCAATCGAATAAAATTTGACTGGAAACGATTTTTTGCACTATTTTTCATTTGGGGAACGGTTATGTCTCTTTTCTTGGCGCTTACAATGTTTTCAAATCCATCCATTACATGGAATTTTAATGCAGCAACTTTTTTTCCATTATTATTAATTTCATTCTTTTTAATTCCAGTGCAAACAACCTGCGAAGAAGTTCTATTTCGGGGATATTTATTTCAAGGATTTGGGAAACTCTATAAAAAAGGCTGGATAAGTGTGGTTTTGACCGGATTTCTTTTTGGATTGCTGCACAGTGCAAATCCCGAAGTGGAAACGTTGGGTTATGGCGTTATGGTGTATTATATTGGAACTGGAATATTTCTCGGGTTACTGACATTGATGGATGATGGCTTGGAATTATCCATGGGCTACCACGCTGTAAATAACATTTTTGCAGCTTTGATTTTAACGAATGAATGGCAAGCTTTTCAGACCGATGCACTTTTTATAGACCATAGCAAACCAACTTTTGGCTGGGATAGTTTGTTGACAATTCTTCTCATTCAACCGCTATTCCTGCTGTTGTTTTCGAAATTTTACGGCTGGAAAAACTGGAAAGAAAAATTATTCAGTTAATTGAAGAAGCTCAAAAGTAGATTCGAAACGAGTGCTTTCAATTGCGGAAAATGTCCTCTTAAGTATTTTTTAATTTGATTTACACTTTCTTTGTCGCCTGCTTGCTAACACCGTTAAAACATTTTTAGTAGTTTAGCCTTTTCAATGTATTCCCATGCTCGAAATTCAACATGTTTCAAAATCATTTTTCCGTAATCTTGCCTTAGATGATATTTCATTGCGTATCGAAGCGGGTGAGATTTTTGGTCTCCTAGGTCCAAATGGCGCAGGAAAAACAACACTAATTCGAATCATCAATCGTATTATTGAGCCAGATAATGGCTATGTGCGAATTAACGGCGATTTAATGACGCAGCACCACCAATCCATGATTGGTTATTTACCGGAAGAAAGAGGTTTATACCGAACAATGACAGTAGAAGATCATGCATTATTTCTGGGTCAATTGCGCGGATTGTCCAAAAGAGATGTGAAAATGCAGCTGGAATACTGGCTAGAAAAATTTGATATTGCCGATTGGCGAAAAAAACGCATTGAGGAACTTTCCAAAGGAATGGCGCAAAAAGTTCAATTCATTTGTACGGTATTGCACGAGCCAAAATTACTCATTCTCGACGAGCCATTAAGTGGTTTTGACCCCGTAAATGTTGAATTAATCAAGCAGGAATTAGTGGAAATGAAAGCCAAAGGAAAAACGATAATTCTATCTACACACAATATGAAAAGTGTAGAAGAAATTTGCGATCGTGCTGCTTTGATTCACCAATCCAAAAAAATAATGGAAGGTAGAATTTCTGAAATCCAAGAAGCAAGAAAAACCGGCGAATTTGCCATTAAATTTAGAGGAAGTATGATTGCTTTCGTTACTGCTTTGTGGACAAGTTTTGAATTGACAGACAAAGAAATATTGGGCGACGACAAATTTATTGCACGGGTAAAAATGCGCGGGGATAATTCTTTTGAAGACTTATTGACAGCACTTATTGGACAGGTGAAAATCGAAGCAGCATGGGAAGTTTTACCTTCCATGCAAGATGTATTTATCGATATGGTAAATCCTAGAAAGGAGGCGAACAATGCGTAACAGTTGGTTAATAGCCCGTAGAGAATTAAATGAGCGAATTGGTGCACGTTCCTTCTTGCTTTTCTCAATTTTTGGTCCGCTAATTATACTCTTGGCGGCCTATTTTTTGTTTGCTTATGGCGGCGAAGGAAAACAACGTTGGAATGTCTTGATATCGGATCCTACAGGTATTATGGATGCTAAGATTTTAGCAAATGATGATAAGTCAATAACATACAGTTTTGTAAACGACTATATCGAATTAGAAGAGTTTCGCGATGCCAAACAATTCCAACCGTTTGATGCTATGATTGAAATAAATGAGAAAGTTCTTTCCAATAAAACAGCGTTTATATTTTTCAGGGAAAAACCTTCTGTTCGCATGCAAACACGGCTGCAATTTCATATAGAAAGACGCCTGGAAGAAGTGATGGTAGCAGAATTTACCAATTTATCGGTTTCCGCCTTCCGGAAAATTAAACAACCACTCAATATCGCCTTTCGAAATGCCTACGATCCATTAGATGAAGCATCAGATCTCCGAGCTTGGGTTGGTTTTTTCTTTGGCACAGTAATTTTTCTCTTTATTTTCCTATTTGGAATGACAATTTTGCGAAGCGTAACTTTGGAAAAAAGTAATCGAATTATAGAGGTTTTATTGGCTTCCGTGCGGCCTAATCAGCTCATGGCGGGTAAGATAATTGGCATTGGAATTGCCGCTTTTATACAGTTTGCAATTTGGATTATAATTATAGGTTTTGGACTCTTCTTTTTGCGGGAAACACTTTTTCCGGATCTTATGGATGCTGCAAATATGAATGTTGCCCAAATGACAGAAGAGGTGAAGCAGCAAACCAATGATTATTTTTTTGTCAACAAGGAATATAATGAATTCGTTGACTTGGTATATGAAAGAGTTCAATTTGGAACGATGACGGCTTATTTCCTGTTGTTTTTTGTAGTTGGATATTTGTTTTATGGAGCATTTTTTGCAGCAATTGGTGCGACTTCCGGCTCAGAAAGTGATGGACAACAGTTTATTCTACCAATTATTTTTATCCTCTGCTTTGCTTTATATGCTGGCTATTTTGCGCTCGAAAATCCAGATAGTTCCTTGGCTGTATTTTTCCATTATTTTCCATTTACGTCACCAGTTGTTGTGATGGTGAAATTGTCGCAAGGATATACCCCTGGACAAGGATACCAACTTTTTCTTTCGTTGTTTATTTTAGTATTGAGTGCAATTTTTGTCCTATTAATTGCCGGGCGCTTATATAAAAATGGTATCTTACAGTATGGACATCGAATCAAATTGAGTTTGATGTTGAAGTGGCTGAAAAAGATGTAAAATGCGCAAAGCGGTAATAGATCTTGGAACAAATACGTTCAATCTTTTAATCGGAGTAACGGATTCCGAGGGTTTTCGTGTAATTCATTCCGAAAAGGAAGGTGTTTCACTTGGAATGGGCGGAATTAATGCTGGTTTTTTGGCTCCTGAAGCTTTCGAAAGAGGGATTAAAGCATTGGAACATTTTAAAATTGTGTGTGACCAATACGAAGTTGTATCGATAAAAGGAATCGGAACTTCGGCTTTACGAGGAGCATCGAATTCAGGTGATTTTATTAAACAAGTAAAAGTTAAATTTGGAATCACTATTGAAATTGTCTCTGGTTTGCGTGAAGCTGAATTGATCTATAAAGGGGTAAAGTGGACATACGATTTTGAGGAGGCTTCAGTAGTAATGGATATTGGCGGAGGAAGCACGGAATTTGTTTTTGCCGATAAAAATGGCATTACGGATTTAGTAAGTTTGGATATTGGCGTATCCAGAATTTACCAATTGGTTGATTTTCATGACCCGCTGACCCGAAAAGATATTGAACAGATTAAAAATTGGCTCGACGAGAATGCCAATGGTTTTTTCGCCGGAAAACAAGAACATATTCTCGTTGGTGCGGCAGGAAGTTTTGAAACATTTTACGAATTAATTCACAACGAGCCGTTTCCGGAGAAAATTGAAGCCATGGAAATATCATTGGAACATTTGCAAGAATGCTTGGTTTCAATTATTAATTCAACACAATTTGAACGCGATCAAAACGACTGGATCATTCCGATACGAAAGAAAATGGCGCCAATTGCAGCTGTGAAAACGCAATGGGTTTTGGAGCAATTAAACATCAAAAGAGTTTTTATTTCGCCATGTTCCTTGAAAGAAGGAGCATTTGCCTAAATTAGAAACTTCCAACTTCGAATAGTGTTGATGGTGTTAGGTTTTCAAATCGGTTAATGCCTTGGTTATTTCCTTGTGTTTAAATTCAAAACCCGCATTTAATAATCTTTCCGGTAGCACCCAGCGACTTTTTAATATCATTTCCGGTTCTGTTCGTATAAAAAATGCCCCAAACGCCAAAAGCTTTTTTGGTAAAGGGATTCCAATTTTAACATGCATTGAAGAGCGCAGTTCTCGCATAAATGAATCATTTCTTAGTGGATTTGGTGCAGAACAATTATAAATTTTAGCAGGATTCTCGAGGTGTTGCAAAAAATGGATGCTTTCATAAAGATCTTCAATGTGAATCCAGCTTACCATTTGATTTCCATCACCTTGTTTTCCGCCAAATCCAAATTTTGTTAAGGCCTTTAGCGGAACAAGCGCACCGCCTTTTCCTAAAACTATTGCAATGCGAAGCGCAATTTGTTTGGTATGTGCTAGTTCTTTAGAAAAAAAAGCATTTTCCCAGCTTTCGGCTACATGAACAGAAAATCCAGTGCCAATTTCCCCCTCATCTTCCGTCATCGGTCGGTCTTCCGAATGGCGGTAAATCGTTGCAGTACTAGAGTTAAACCACATTTTTGGTGGAATAGGGCAGGCTGCAACAAGTTTGTGTAAGTGCAACGTGCTTTCCGTCCTGGAGGTTAAGATCTTCCATTTGTTTTTATAATTGTAGCGACAATCCACAGATTTACCGGTGAAATTTAATAGCAGTTCTGCACCAGAAATTGCATTTATAACTTTTTCAGTTTCCTTCCAATTAAGATGTTTTTTGGACCTGGAAATTATATGAACGGTATAACCTTTCTCGGTGAAACGTTTAGCTAAATAAGAACCGATAAATCCTGTTCCACCAGCGATTACTACTTTTTTTGTTTCCATTTTAGTTGGCATTTAGAAGTTGTTTTTTAATTTCCTGAATATCTAATACAGAAATAATCAGGTAATAAATTGCAAGAAAAGGACCTAGAAATAGTAGCATGACTAAATAGAAAAATATCGGCATAAATTCAAGTTGTGGAATAGATTGAAGCAGAACACAAATTACTAAACCAATCAAAGCAGTTAAAATTATATTGGCGTAAACTGCGGTTTTTCCTTTTCTCTTTTTTCTGAGTAAGTAATGCAGCGTAAAACTTAGCAACTGATATCCTCCAAGTACAAAGTAAAATAGTATAAAGGCATAACCCAGCTCAGTAGTAACGATAGCGAAAAAGGTGAGAATAAGAATGGAAACTTGAATCGAAATATCGATTTGAAGAAGTTTTTTTGTTTTTAATTGTTTCATAGTTTCAGAAATTTTTGAAAGTTAATAGTAAAAAAATTATTTCATTAATTTAAGCAATATTGCATAAAACCAATTTTCATCGGTTTTGCTGAATTTTTCAAGAAATCCATCTATCGTTGTAGAAAATTCTTGTATGTCTTTTGTTACTTTGGTAAATTCTTTCGCTTCAGGGCTAGTTCCTAATTTTTCACTTGAAAGTTCTTTAAGTAAGCTTATTACAGGTTCAATTTCTCTTTTTCTACGCTCGCGAGCAATGCATCTACCAACTTTGTTGATGTCTTTTTCTGCGCGAAAAAATTCCATACGCTCACCTATTTTATATTCTCGGTAAACCAAACCCCAGTCTATTAAAGCACGAACATTCATATTCGTGTTTCCTCGGGAAATAAGTAGTTTTTCCATTATTTCCTCAGCGGAAAGTGAATTTTTCGAAATTAAAAGCAAAGCATGTATTTGCGCCATCGTTTTGTTAATGCCCCAGTTTGTGCCGAGTTGCGCCCAATTTTGAATGAATTTATCCGATGCTTCTTTTAATTCCATAGGTCAAATATATTAAAAATTTCTAAACTTTCAAATAATAATGAAAGTTTATTTTCAAAATCCCAACCGCCGCAGGCAGCATCGACTATAAGAAGATAATCCCAAATTCATTCGTATCTTTATCCCAAATAAAAACAGCATGGGAAAAATATTAATTATCGACGACGAGAGGGCTATCCGAAGAGCAATGCGTGAAATCCTAGAATTTGAGGACTTTACTGTTGAGGAAGCAGAAAACGGAAAGGAAGGTTTGGAAAAAGCGCTTGCCGCATCGTTCGATGTTATTTTTTGCGATATCAAAATGCCAATGATGGACGGCATGGAAGTGCTAGATGAATTATTGAAATCAAAAGTTGAAACACCTGTTATTATGATTAGTGGACACGGAAACATCGATACTGCTGTTCAGGCGATTAAAAAAGGTGCTTTTGATTTCATTGAAAAACCATTGGATTTGAACCGTATTTTGGTAACCATACGAAATGCAAGAGAAAAAACAGGATTAGTTGAAGAAACAAAGCAATTGAAAACAACGGTTAAGCGGTTCAAAGGCAGTTCTATCATCGGAGAAACAGAAGGTATTTTCAAGATCAAGGAAATGATTGAGAAGGTTGCTCCTTCTGATGCTAGGGTATTAATTACCGGTGAAAATGGAACGGGAAAGGAATTGGTGGCGCGATCTTTACACGACAATTCCAACCGACGAAAAATGCAATTTATTGAAGTGAATTGTGCAGCAATTCCTTCCGAATTAATTGAAAGCGAATTGTTTGGTCATGAAAAAGGCGCTTTTACTTCTGCTGTAAAAGACAAAAAAGGAAAATTTGAATTGGCTTCCGGTGGAACATTGTTCTTGGATGAAATAGGGGATATGTCCGCAAGTGCTCAGGCAAAAGTGTTGCGTGCACTGCAAGAAAATGTAATCCAACGCGTAGGTGGTGAACGGGATATAAAAGTAGATTGTCGCGTAATCGCCGCAACTAACAAGGATTTACGCAAAGAAATTGAAGCGGGTCGTTTCCGTGAAGATTTGTACCACCGATTAGCAGTTATTTTAATTCATGTTCCTTCGCTAAATGAGCGTCGGGATGATATTCCGATTCTTGCAGATCATTTTATGACAATGGTATGCGCCGAACACGGAGTTCCTCGAAAATCATTTACCGAAGATGCATTGGAAGCCTTAAAGCAAACCGATTGGTCGGGAAATATCCGCGAACTTCGAAATATTATTGAACGCTTAATTATTCTATGTGGAAATAATATTTCGGATGAAGATGTAAAAGCATTTGCAAATCCTAGAGCGAAGGCTTAAATTTTCTGAATAAAAGCGCCATCATTTAACGAATGATCAACTTCCCCTTCAATCCACGGCATGCCAATTAGCGTGAAATGAGTGGATTTAAATAATTCGCTTGGTTTCGAATAGTCGTTTAAATAAATGAAATAATCTTTTTTATTCACAGAAACAACAAAGTTATTTGAAATTTTTCTTGTCTGAATCTCTGTTGTTTTAGATTGAATGTGCCAGTTTTTTTTCTGCATTGAAAAATAACGCACTTTGCCTGGATGCAATTTCAAGTAGGCTTCGACAACGTATTTCACTTTTTTAAAATCTTCTTTTTCAGCCTGATAAAAACAAAATAATTCCTGATTTTTCCGAATCGTTACAATTACTTGTCGCGAATTGAAAACACATATTTCTTCCCGAATTAAATTTTGATTTCGGTTGTACACTAGCATTAACAACATCCCTAAACCAAAGCAATACGCTATTATTTTATGCATCTTTTTTCGTATTACCAAAAAAAGCAATATTATTAAAACGCTCATTCCAACAACCAGGGAAAAGGGTAACTCGAAGCCTTGAGCCAATCCTCCGGGTAATTTTTCCACCCATTCAATAAAAACAAATGAAATAAAAATAATTAAGGAAAGCGCTGCGCCGACTATTCCAGCTCCAAGATGCCACCAGCTAATGGAAAAAATGAAAATTCCCAAGCCTAAAATTAAGCCTGAAGTAGCCATTAATCCAATATTTGTTAAGACAAAGTAATTTGGAAACTGGTGAAAATAGTACAAGGAAATTGGTGTTGTCATGAGTTGCGCGCCAAATCCTATTGCTGTTCCCTGCCAAACTTTTTGAAGTATTTTATTTTTAACAAAAATCAATTTTTCAATCGGTTTATAAAATAAAAATATCCCAACCATTGCTAGAAAGGATAATTGAAAACCAATATCAAATAAGGTTAAAGGATTTAATAATAAAAGCACAAAGGCGGTAAAGAAAAGCACATTCATTGGGTCGTATTGTTTTCCACTTACCTGAGAAATGAATAAGACTGAAAACATAAAAACAGCGCGTATCACTGAAGGTGAAAGTCCTGTTACAATAGCATAAATCCAAAGAATGACAACTACTGTAAATACAGCATTTTTTTTGGATAGAATGGAGGAAAATTGACTTAAAATAACAAGTAATAATTGCATGATGAGCCCAATGTGTAATCCCGAAACAGCCAATACATGCATAGCACCTGTGTTCGAAAAACTATTTCTTGTCTCAACATCTAGCAAAGATTTATCGCCTAATATTAATGCTTGTGCTATTGCTAATTCATTTCCGCGCAAATTATTTTCAAGTGATTCGCTGAGATAGGTTTGTAAAACAGTGAGACCATTCTCGAGCCAATTTTGTTTGTAACGGCTTAACACGCTGTAATTTTCCTCACCAACGAAGGAAAGATAGTTGAAACCTTTTTTATTCCAATAGTTTGTAGCATCAAATTCACCTGGGTTTCCGGTGTTTTTTATCAGACTTATTTCCGAGGAAATTAGAAGTTCATCGCCCTTTTTATGTTTTGAATCTATGCCTTGTAAGAACAATAAAATAGATTCGTCCGCACGAAAAGAACTATCGTTTTTGTAAATACGTTTTATTTCGCCCGTCATTTTTTTCCATTCTTTGTCCGATGGACCTACTTCGGTTAATCGGACAAGCACTACATCGCCTTTTTGGTAAACAGTATCCATCCCAAATTCATTTCCAATATGTATTTTATTTTGCACATGGAACATGCCGATCAATATGAAAATTAAAGCAGTAAATAATAGAAATATTCCATTGTTGAAAGAATCCCGAATTGATAGAATAACCGCGGCTGCAAAGACTGTAAGTGCAAGTAAAGGCAACAGAATATGGGATAATTTGTATTCAAATCCAATTAAAATTCCGATAAAAAGACTGATTGTCAACAGACCAAAAGGTTGGCGATAAAAAGGAAAGTTGGATATCGAGCGGTTTAGCATAATACACTGCAAAATAGTAATTTTTTATGATTTTATAAAAAAAACCATTCATTTATAGTGTTAATTCGGTTTTTTATAGGCTTTACATTTAATCGAATAACTATCTTTGTTTGCAAAATTTTATTGACACATGATTAATGTAACACTTCCGGATGGATCCATCAAGCAATACGAGAAAGCAACAACCGCTTTGGATGTAGCAAAAAGTATTTCTGAAGGACTTGCTCGAAATGTACTTGCCGCTAAAGTTGACGGACAGGTAATTGACGCAAATCGCGCATTATTGAACGATTGCACCTTGCAATTACTCACCTGGAATGATAAAGAAGGTAAATCAACCATGTGGCATTCCTCCGCGCATATTATGGCGGAAGCATTGGAATTTTACTTCCCAGGAATCAAATTAGCAATTGGTCCGCCCGTTGCGAATGGCTTCTACTACGATATTGATTTAATGGAGTATTCCATCTCCGAAAAAGATTTGGAAAAGATTGAGCAAAAAATGAAAGAACTTGCGAAAGAACGAAATTCATTTTTGCGCCAGGAAATATCAAAATCGGACGCGATTGCTTATTTTACGAAGAAAGAAGATCCGTATAAATTAGAATTGTTGGAAGGATTGGAAGATGGAACGATTACCTTTTACACACAAGGAAATTTCACGGATCTTTGCCGAGGCCCGCATATTCCAGATACTGGATTTATAAAAGCAGTGAAATTAACCTCTATAGCAGGTGCATATTGGAAAGGCGACGAAAAGAACAAGCAATTGACTCGGATTTATGGAATTACCTTTCCTAAACAAGCGGAATTGACCGAATATTTAGAAAAGGTTGAAGAAGCAAAACGCCGTGATCACAGAAGACTTGGAAAAGAGTTAGAATTGTTTACCTTTTCCCAACGTGTTGGTCAAGGTTTACCGTTGTGGCTCCCGAAAGGTGCAGCATTACGCGAGAGATTGGAGAATTTCTTGAAAAAAGCACAACGAAAAGGTGGCTATGATCAAGTGATTACACCACATATTGGAAGCAAGGAATTATACGTTACATCAGGACATTACGCCAAATATGGTGCAGATTCTTTTCAACCGATTCGCACGCCAGATGAAGGCGAAGAATTTTTGTTGAAACCAATGAATTGTCCGCACCATTGTGAGATCTTTAAAGCACGACCGCGTTCTTACAAAGAATTACCGGTTCGTTTTGCCGAATTTGGAACGGTTTACAGGTACGAGCAATCGGGAGAATTGCACGGTTTAACGCGTGTGCGTGGATTTACCCAGGACGATGCGCACATTTTTTGTTCGCAGGATCAGGTAAAAGATGAATTTAAAAAAGTAATTGACTTGGTTTTGTATATATTTAAAACCTTATCCTTTACCAATTTCAAGGCTCAAATTTCACTTAGAGATAAAGAAAATCCTTCCAAATATATCGGAAGTGATGAGAATTGGGAAAAGGCTGAAAATGCAATTATTGAAGCAGCAGCTGAAAAAGAATTGACTACCGTTATCGAATATGGCGAAGCGGCATTCTACGGTCCAAAATTGGATTTCATGGTAGAGGATGCGCTCGGACGTGAATGGCAATTGGGAACAATTCAAGTAGATTATAATTTACCGGAACGTTTCGAGTTGGAATATACAGGCTCCGACAACCAAAAACACCGCCCGGTGATGATTCACCGCGCACCGTTTGGTTCGATGGAAAGATTTGTAGCCGTTTTACTAGAGCACTGCGCTGGAGATTTTCCTTTATGGTTGGCGACGGAGCAATATGCAATTTTACCAATTTCGGATAAATACAATGCGTATGCAGAAAAACTTTCAGAATTGCTAAATAATTACGATATTCGCGGCTTCGTTGATGACCGAAATGAAAAAATCGGTAAAAAAATTCGCGAGGCAGAGATGAAAAAAATCCCATTTATGCTTATCGTTGGTGAAAAAGAGGCGGAAAACAATGAAGTTTCTGTTCGGCAGCGCACAGAGGGAGATAAAGGTTCGATGGGTATTGAAAAATTTACCGAGCTAGTACAAAAAACGATTGAAGATGAGCTTTCATCTAATGTTTAATTGATTAAATGAGAAAAAACACAAGAAAACCTTTTGTTAAAAGAGAGGAAGCAGACCAACACAAAATAAACGAGAAAATTCTATCTCGCGAAATTCGTTTGGTAATTGAAGGAGAAGAACCGAAAGTAATGACTACTTCTGATGCTATTAAAATGGCAGAAGAACAAGACTTGGATTTGGTTGAAATTTCCCCAAATGCTGTTCCTCCGGTTTGTAAAATCATGGACTATCGAAAGTTCTTATACAACCAAAAACGAAAACAAAAAGAATTGAAAGCCAAACAAAGTAAAATTGTTTTGAAAGAAATTCGTTTTGGACCAAATACAGACGACCATGATTTTCAGTTCAAATTGGCGCATGCACGCAAATTTCTGGAAGAAGGTTCAAAGGTAAAAGCATACGTGTTTTTCCGAGGTCGTACGATTGTGTTTAAAGACAGAGGGGAAATTCTATTGTTGAAATTTGCGCAAGAATTAGCAGATATTGGTGCAGTAGAGCAATTGCCAAAGTTGGAAGGGAAGAGAATGATTATCATGATCAACCCGAAAAAAAATAAATAATTTGGAATTTGGAACACGGAATTTGGTTTGCCAAATCCTGAATACCAAAACCCTAAAGATGCTATATAGAGGTAACGTTTAAAAACGAAGAGAGATGCCAAAAATGAAAACTAAATCCAGTGCAAAGAAGAGATTCACAATCACTGGAAGCGGTAAAATTAAGAGAAAACACGCTTTTAAAAGTCACATCTTGACTAAGAAGTCGACTAAGCGTAAGAGAAATTTGACAGCAGATGGTTTGGTTCACAAAGCAGATGAGTCGAATATTAAATTGCAATTGTGCATGAAGTAATCTGTTTTTTACAGACGAAACTACAATTAGGTTTAAAATTGTTTAACCCGGTAACGAGTAACTAAGTCTTCTGAAATAAAGTTGCACTCCTTATCAAAAAACGTAAAATTATGCCAAGATCAGTAAATCACGTAGCATCAAGAGCTCGTAGAAAAAACTTGATGAAGCTTGCCAAAGGTTACTTTGGTCGCAGAAAAAATGTTTGGACTGTTGCAAAAAATGCAGTAGAAAAAGGTTTAAATTATGCTTATGAAGGTCGTAAGCAAAAGAAAAGAAACTTCCGTTCTTTGTGGATCGCGCGTATTAACGCAGGTGCACGTCAGCATGGAATGAGCTATTCTCAATTTATGGGAGCAGTGCACAAAAATGGCGTTGAATTGAACCGAAAGGTTCTTGCAGATTTAGCTATGAACCACCCTGAAGCTTTCAAGGCGGTTTGTGATGCAGTGAATAAATAAATTATTTTAACTCTATATAGTAAAAAGTCCGCTTATTAGCGGACTTTTTTTTGCTTCAAACACTTAATTTCTTAGTA
The DNA here is from genome assembly GCA_947476955.1 of Flavobacteriales bacterium. Taxonomy (GTDB): domain Bacteria; phylum Bacteroidota; class Bacteroidia; order Flavobacteriales_D; family Crocinitomicaceae; genus M0103. The sequence goes on along the minus strand of CANJSS010000007.1, from coordinate 4,962 downwards.
TTTCAATTACATTTACCGAAATTTTTATTTTATGTCATTAAATACCCATAAAACGACACTTGGTGGCGTCTTGATTACGATAGGAATCGTTTTTGGAGATATCGGTACTTCTCCTCTCTACGTATTTCAGGCAATCACCGGAAACGGGACTGATTTTTCAAAAGACTTGATCTATGGCGGATTATCAGCTGTTATTTGGACACTGATAATTTTGGCAACGGTAAAATACATTTATTTTGCTTTGAATGCCGATAATAAAGGGGAAGGTGGGATATTTGCCTTGTATGCTTTGCTTAAGGCTAAACGGATAAAATGGATTATTTTCCCTGCTTTAATTGGTTGTGCAACACTTTTGGCAGATGGGTTTATTACTCCTGCAATTTCAATATCATCTGCAGTAGAAGGACTCAACAATATTTACCCAGATCTTCCAGTATTACCAATTGTAGTGGGAATAATTATTGCACTTTTTTCTGTTCAGCAATTTGGTACGCGCGCAATTGGCAAGGCATTTGGACCAGTTATGTTTGCTTGGTTTTTGTTCCTTGGGTATCTCGGTGTGGTTAATATTTCTGAAAACCCAGAAGTATTGAAAGCCTTTAATCCTTATTACGCATACAATCTAATCGTAAATGTTGAAGGTGGATTTTGGGTTTTAGGGGCTGTATTCTTATGTACAACTGGAGCGGAAGCACTCTACTCTGATCTTGGACATTGCGGAAAAGTAAATATTCGAATCAGTTGGTCGATGATGAGCTCTTTATTGGTCTTGAATTACCTCGGTCAAGCTGCATTGTGCTTAACCCCTGGTTTTGAACTAGAACCAAAACAAACAATATTTTATGCAATGGTTCCGAATGGTATGTTGCCTTTTGCAATTGGAATAGCGACTGCAGCAACTATTATTGCATCACAAGCATTAATTACAGGTGTATTTACATTAATGAATGAAGCAATAAAACTCAATTTATGGACTAATCTAAAAGTAAAGTATCCAACGGATCACATGGGACAAATTTACATTCCCTTAATCAACTGGTTTCTAATGGCCGGATGTCTCGTTGTAATAGCGATTTTCCGTAAATCTACTGCTATGGAAGCAACTTACGGATTGGCAATTACGATTGATATGGTAATGACATCCATTTTACTGGGTTTCCTTTTATTATTGAAGTATCCTAAAATGAAAATCTTATACGTCGGGATATTTTCAGTTTTCCTAGCTATAGAGGGTGTTTTCTTACTTTCCAATCTCGGTAAAATTGTACACGGAGGATGGTTTACACTCGTCCTGGCAATTTCCTTTTTTACGCTATTATTTCTTTACTACAAAGCGCGACTTTTGCGTAAAAATATTACGGAATATATTTCCATGAAAAATGTAATTCCTTTATTAGAGGCAGTAAAAGCGGATAAGAATATACAATTCGAAGCGTCAAATTTGGTGTATCCGACGCGCAGCAACAGCCCAAACAAATTGGATGCTACAGTTTACTTTTCTTTATTTAAAAAACGCCCTCGAAAAGCAGGTGTTGTTTGGTTCTTGCATTTGGATATTTTAAGCGATCCATGGGGAGTTCATTATACGGTGAATGAAGTAATTGACAAGCATTGCTATTATGTTAACCTACAACTCGGGTTCAAAGAAGAACACCGAATCGAATACATGATGCGTAAAATTCAATGTAAAATGGTTGAAAAAGGCGAACTTACAGGAGAAAGTGTATTCGACTGTGTGAAGGGAGAATTTGAAGAGGCTGATTTCAAATTCATCGTGATAAATACGCGTATTGCAATGGATAACAAATTAACAGCGTTCCAATCCATCTGTGTAAAGGCTTACCGATTTGTGAAAGCTACAGGACTTAAACCAGCGGAAGATTTTGGTTTAGACAAGACGAACGTTATGGTAGAATATATTCCGATTACCGTTGCAAAACAATATAACCAAGAATTGGTAGAAGATTGGGAAGATTATTCTGAAAAGAAAAGTAAGGTTAGATTGACACGCGGTGAAAACATCAACCCTGAAATGGATAAGTAATCTAGAAAGATGGACGCGTATCGATTAAGATTCGTTGTTTTTAAGTATTCTTGATTCAACCGATGGAGATTTTCTTCATCGGTTTTTTATTTCCCAAAAATGGAAAGAAGCACAAATTGACGTTGCGTTTAATTTTCAAGTTTGCAAAGTGATTCGGTTTTACTTTTTTTAAGTTGTATTAAAAAAAAATGGGAACCCTTTCGAGTTCCCATTTTAAGTATGGAGTTGTTAATTACTTCTTCTCATTAACTTCTTCGAAGTCAACATCTGTTACTTCATCTGCTGCATTTTGAGTAGATTCTGTGGATGCTCCTTCTGCAGATCCATCTGCGTTAGCTGCACTATACATTTCTTGAGATGCTGCTTGGAATACATTGTTCAATTTTTCAATTGCTGCATCTAAGTTGTCAACATTTCTAGCTTCGTATTCTGCTTTCAATTCTGCTAAAGCATCTTCAATTGGTTGCTTTTTGTCAGCTGGAATTTTATCACCATATTCTTTCAATTGTCTTTCCGTCTGGAAAATAGTTGAATCCGCTTTGTTAATTAATTCCGCTTCCGTTCGTAATTTATTATCAGAATCTGCATTTGCTTCCGCTTCTGCTTTCATTCTTTTTATTTCTTCATCGGATAAACCAGAAGAAGCTTCAATTTTGATAGATTGTTGTTTTCCTGTTCCTTTATCTTTCGCAGAAATATTCATGATACCATTTGCATCAATATCAAAAGTTACCTCAATTTGTGGAACTCCTCTTTGCGCTGGTGGAATATCTGTTAACTGGAATCGACCTAAGGTTTTATTGTCAGCAGCCATTGCGCGTTCTCCTTGCAATACGTGAATATCAACCGATGGTTGGCTATCCGATGCTGTAGAGAAAACTTCTGATTTCTTAGATGGAATAGTTGTGTTTGCTTCAATTAATTTTGTGAAAACACCACCCATTGTTTCAATTCCAACAGAAAGAGGAATAACGTCTAATAACAATACGTCTTTTACTTCACCTGTTAAAACACCACCTTGAATAGCAGCTCCAATAGCGACAACTTCATCAGGATTAACTCCTTTAGAAGGAGCTTTTCCGAAGAATCGTTGCACAGCATCTTGAATGATTGGAATTCGTGTAGATCCACCTACTAAAATTACTTCATCTATATCGCTTGTGGATAAACCTGCGTTTTTCATTGCTGATCTACATGGCGCGATAGTTCTTTCTACGATATCAGAAATTAATTGCTCGAATTTCGCACGGGATAGTGTTCTAACCAAGTGTTTTGGAATGCCATTTACCGGCATAATATATGGTAAATTAATTTCAGAAGATGCTGTTGAAGATAATTCGATTTTAGCTTTTTCAGCTGCTTCTTTCAAACGCTGCAATGCCATTGGATCTTCCCGTAGGTTCAATCCTTCGTCATTTTTAAATTCGTCTGCCAACCATTGAATAATTGCTTCATCCACGTCATCACCTCCTAAGTGCGTGTCGCCATCTGTTGCCAATACTTCAAATACGCCGTCTCCTAATTCCAAAACGGATACATCATGTGTACCGCCACCGAAATCAAAAACAACAATTTTTTGGTCAATTCCTTTTTTATCTAAACCATAAGCTAAAGCTGCTGCTGTAGGCTCATTGATAATTCTTTTGATTGTTAAACCTGCAATTTCGCCAGCTTCTTTTGTAGCTTGACGTTGCGCATCGTTAAAGTATGCAGGAACAGTTACAACCGCTTCTGTTACTTCGTGACCAAGATAATCTTCTGCTGTTTTCTTCATTTTTTGAAGAATCATTGCAGAAATTTCTTGTGGTGAATACATGCGCTCATCAATTTTCACACGTGGTGTATTGTTGTCTCCCTTTACTACTGTGTAAGGAACGCGCTCGCCTTCTTTTTTCGTTTCATCAAAGGTAGAACCCATGAATCTTTTAATCGAAGAAATAGTTTTAGTCGGATTAGTGATTGCCTGGCGTTTTGCTGGATCTCCAACTTTACGCTCGCCACCTTCTACGAATGCTACAACAGAAGGTGTTGTTCTTTTTCCTTCTGAATTTGCAATTACTACCGGCTCATTTCCTTCCATTACTGCAACGCATGAATTGGTAGTTCCTAAGTCAATTCCAATTATTTTTCCCATTTTGCTTTGTTATTTACTTTCAAATATTAAACTGAGTCTTGCATTCTTCAATCTTTATGCCACAGGAAAATTTAACGAGAGAACAGACTAAATTGTCATTTATTTATCATAATTGACTTATTCTATGCCGAAATGACACATTTACTGACAGAATATTAAGTGATTAGTCTATTTTTTTTTGGACTGGAAAGCAATGAAATTAAAATTGCAAAAAAAATGTTCTATTGATAAATTGTGGCTAACGTGTTTTTAGTAGACTGAGACGAATACTTAGCTCAATTTTGAAATTTCCATTTCCATCTCAATTAATACGCTCTTTAAAATGAAATCTAATTCTTCAAATTGTTTTTGAATTGCATTATCTATTCCATTTTGTTGGAGTTGCGATTTTATTTTAAGTATAATAGTTAAAGAAGATTCCATTCCAAAAAGAGGTAATATTCCAATTAAACTGTGGCATATTTTTAAGATCTCGTCCTTCTTATTTTCTTTAAGAAACATTTTGATGGAGTGCATCTTTTTTGGTATTTCCAATAAAAATTCAGCATAAATATCCCCTAAGAAAACAAGGTCTCCATTCGATTTTTCTTTAATTCGAATTAAATCAAAGTGTTCCTTACTACTGAGCATGTATTTAAGTATTGCGTTTAATTATAGTGTGTTTTAAAAAGGGGCTTCTACAAAGTTAATGTTTTAAATCCGATGTACGATTTTTAAACTAGTTGAATTTAAACTTAAACTGACCATCTTCTTCATATTCAACTTTCAATTCTGGAATATCTAT